>NZ_JBEPBF010000004.1:0-151942 GCF_040298985.1 Streptomyces sp. NPDC001093
TCAGCCCGTACAGGACGGTCAGCGTCAACGGCATCTCCATGACACCGTCCCAGGCGTACACGGCGGCCCGCGGCGTGCCGGACTCCGACGCCTGAGGCCCTGCCGAGCGGCAACGGAATGCTCCGCAACGGGTTGTTCACGTGGCCTGGTGTCCCGCTGCACTTTAAGGGTTGCGCAATTGGGGAACCCTTAGACTCGCCACTCCTGACGGCACTCGTCTGGCCGGTTCGTACGTCGTGCGGCCGAGTCACACACCGAGGTTCGGGGGACAGATGGGGGCACCGGAACTGCCCGAGGCAGAGATTCATGCGACGTTCGAGCGGCTTCTGGAGGAGGGCTTGCAGTCCCCGCAGGTCGCTGACGCGCTGCGCCGACCCGGCGGAACGCTCGACCGCGGACGGCTGCGTACGCGAGCGCTCCAGGCGCGGGACGACATCCTTGCCGCTGCGGCCGTCGAGTATCGCGAGTTCGTCGAGGCGCTGGCCGACGTGGCCGCCGGGACGAAGGACCGCAGCGCCAGCGAAGGGCCGGAAACCGGTGTGCCGAGCGCCGGTGGCGGCCTCTTGCCGGTGCTGGCGGTGCTCGTGACGAGTCTGGCCGTCGCTGCCGCCGCCGTGTGCCTGATCATAGGGTTCGTCCTGCTGGCCCTTGGAGCGCGTCCCTACGTCGGCGAAGCACTGATCACGTCGGGTCTGATCGCCGGGGCCGTGGCCGTGGGAGGAGCGATCGGGGACCTCGCGTACTTCATCGTGGCGGCCGCTCGGAGCCGGGCGGCCGATCGGCCTGACGCGCCTGAGGATGCGGCCACCGGAGCGGCGCACGCACGTGAGGAGTGGGAGCTGGCCCTGCTGGAGCGGGGAGTCCTGCCGTTCCTGCTCGGGCGGCTCGAAGAGAGTTCCGCGGCGGAGCGTGAGGGCCCTTCTGCCCGCCGGTCCGCGCGCGGCCTCTGACGGGGTCTCCGGCCTTGTGCGCGCCGCGCTCGGGCCCGATGGCTCGTCCTGTGCGCCGGCGGCACCTGGCCCGCCCACCCCGTCGTTACGGGGAAAGCCGCGCGATTCCATGCGTCTTCGGCGTCTTCGCGCTCCCCACGGCCGAGACCGTGCTATTGCCGACTGCCGCACCCCGGGCAGAAGGCCGCGCCGTCCGGCACCACGGCGGAGCAGGAAGCGCATGCGGAGGACTGGGCCAGGTGATAGCCGCAGCCGGAGCAGAAGGCGGCGCCGCGGGTCTCGGTGCGGCACTGGGGGCAGACCAGCTGCCGGGGCATGTTGGGGTCGTACCCCTGACCGGCCTGCTGGCCCACGGCGTACGCCCGCTGCGAGGCCATGTCGTTCAGGCCGCGCTGCTGGGCCGCCATGGCCTCGGCCGCGGTGTCCGGAGCGCAGTTCAGGCACAGGCCCTGCGCCGCGTTCCAGCAGCGCCCGCAGACGTAGTGGGTGCATCGCGCACAGCGGTTGAAGTGTCCTTGCGCATTGCCGATCGCCCGTTCGAAAGCCTTGTCGCGGGCGGGTCCCCAGCCGGCGCCGGCGAGTCCGTCGGCCGCGGAGGTGAGCCCGCCGCCGGCCCGGCCCAGCAGGCTCCAGGCCATGTCGACGCCCTTGCCGAGCCAGGTGGCGGCCCGCTCACCGGCGTACGGCTCGAAGGGCGAGCGCCAGGTGTCGTAGCAGCGGGAACACGAGAACTCGAACTGGAAACCGGCCCCCGTACCGCTGCGCTCGCACAGGTCACGGTAGTTGTTGCTGAAGTAGATCTCGCTGCTCACGTGGTCCCCCCACAGTTCCGGCCGTCGGCACACTGCCCTACGACGCCGGCGGAAGGCTACTGGTTCTCGCCATCGGTGAGGCATTCAACGGCAGGGCCGCCGGCCGCAGTCCCGTCGGGGATCAGCCGGGCGACCACGACGAGCTCCTGCCGCGCTGCCTCGTACGTCTCAGGGACTGGCGATGTCGAAGCCGTACCGCAGTGGCTCACTGCTGCTTGGCGCTCTCGGGGCGGGCCGGCGGAGTACCCACCCGGCGCCACAGTTTATCTTTTGCGCAATTGAGGGAACCGTGGTGATGTGGTCGGCGTTGAACCCGGTGACCGTACAGACGACCCGCAGTCGGGAGGAAGAGCCGTGGGAGTTTCCCTGGGCAAGGGCGGCAACGTGTCGCTGAGCAAGGAGGCGCCGGGCCTGAGCGCGGTACTGGTCGGCCTCGGGTGGGACGTTCGCACCACCACCGGTGCGGACTACGACCTGGATGCCTCCGCCCTGCTCTGCGATGCCTCCGGCAAGGTCGTCTCCGACCAGCACTTCGTCTTCTACAACAACCTCAGGAGCCCGGACGGGTCGGTGGAGCACACCGGAGACAACCTCACCGGTGAGGGCGAGGGCGACGACGAGTCGATCAAGGTGAACCTGGCCGCCGTACCGGGCGAGGTCGCGAAGATCGTGTTCCCGGTCTCCATCCATGAGGCGGAGGTGCGCGGCCAGAGCTTCGGGCAGGTGCGGAACGCGTTCATCCGTGTCGTGAACCAGGCAGGCGGCCAGGAGATCGCGCGGTACGACCTGTCCGAGGATGCCTCGACGGAAACCGCGATGGTGTTCGGCGAGCTGTACCGGCACGGCGCGGAGTGGAAGTTCCGCGCGGTGGGACAGGGCTACGCCTCGGGCCTGCGCGGAATCGCGGCCGACTTCGGCGTCCACGTCTGAGGCCCCCTACTGTCGCCCACCGCCCGCTCGGCCGGCCCCATGCCCGCATGCGGCCCCATCCCCGCATGCGGGCGATGGGCGGGCGGCCCGGACACCCTTGGCCGTCACGGAACCCCGGCGGCCACAGCCGACCGTACGACCCGCAGGCGATCGCGTGAGCGCGAAAGCCGGAGGACGCTCACATGACCGGTGCGAACACCTTCACCGTCTCGGGCTACGGCCCCGAGCGCCCCGCCTGGGCGCGGCTCTTCGCGCGCGACTCCGTGGTGCGCCGGCTGGACTGGCCGATACTGCTGGCGGCCCTTGCCCTGTCGTTCATCGGCTCGCTGCTGGTGTACTCCGCCACCCGGAACCGCACCGGGATCAACCAGGGCGACCCGCACTACTTCCTCGTCCGGCACTTGATGAACCTCGGCATCGGGTGCGTCCTGATGATCGGCACGATCTGGCTGGGCCACCGCGCCCTGCGCAACGCGGTGCCGATGCTCTACGGCATCTCACTGCTCGGGGTGCTGGCGGTGCTCACCCCGCTCGGTGCCACCATCAACGGCAACCGCAACTGGATCGTGCTGGGCGGCGGATTCTCTCTCCAGCCCTCGGAGTTCGTGAAGGTCACCATCATCCTGGGCATGGCCCTGCTCCTCGCGGCCCAGGTCGACGCGGCCGACAAGAAGTACCCGGACAACCGCACGGTGATCCAGGCCCTGGGCCTGGCCGCCGTGCCGATCGCGGTCGTCATGATGATGCCCGACCTCGGCTCGACGATGGTCATGACGGTCACGATCCTGGGCGTGCTGCTCGCGTCCGGCGCCTCCAACCGCTGGGTCTTCGGCCTGCTCGGCGTCGGTGTCCTCGGTGCCGTCGCCGTGTGGCAGTTGCATCTGCTCGACCAGTACCAGATCAACCGCTTCGCCGCCTTCGCCGACCCGAGCCTGGACCCGTCCGGGGTCGGCTACAACACCAACCAGGCTCGCATCGCCATCGGATCCGGCGGTCTGACGGGCGAGGGCCTCTTCCATGGCGCGCAGACCACCGGCCAGTTCGTCCCGGAGCAGCAGACCGACTTCGTGTTCACGGTCGCCGGGGAGGAACTGGGCTTCGCAGGCGGGATCCTGATCATCGCCCTGATCGGCGTGATCCTGTGGCGTGCCTGCCGCATCGCCCGCGAGACAACCGAGCTGTACGGCACGATAATCGCCGCCGGCATCGTCGCCTGGTTCTCCTTCCAGTCCTTCGAGAACATCGGCATGGCGCTCGGCATCATGCCGGTGGCGGGCATTCCGCTGCCGTTCGTCTCCTACGGCGGTTCCTCGATGTTCGCGGTGTGGGTGGCGGTCGGTCTGCTGCAGTCCATCCGGGTGCAGCAAAGGTGACCAATGGACCGCGAGGCTTATGAGCTTGGAGGAGGGCTGGACCCCGTCGCCGAGTCGGTTGCCGTCTACAGCGGCCGCGCCGGCGAGTACGGGGCTGTGCATGTTCCGAAGATGGCGGATCGAGTCGAGCGGTTCGCGGGCTCTCTGCCGGCGCCTTCGTTGATCCTCGACGCCGGATGCGGTCCGGGCCGCGACCTCGCGAGGTTCCGGGCGTACGGGCATGTGGCGCGCGGTGTCGACCTGAACCCGGTGTTCGTGGCGATGGCCAACACCCACGCGCCCACATCGCAGTGCGATCTGCGTGAGGTCGGGAAGCGGTTCCTGGCCGGAACGTTCGACGGTGTCTGGGCGTCCGCCTCTCTCGTCCACCTCGATGCGGCGGAGACCGTGGACGTGCTGGGGCAGTTCGGGGCGCTGCTGCGTCCCGGCGGCAAGCTGTACGTGTGTCTCAAAGCCACCGGGCACACGGGCTGGCTCGACGAACCTGACGGAAGACGGTGGTACACCGTCTGGGATCCGGACGAGTTTGCCACCGCCGTGACGGGGGCGGGCTTCGAGGTCGACCGGGTGGACCCGGGCCCGTACGTCGAGGTGTGGGCCTCCCGCAACGGCTGAGGTCGGCAGCGCCCGGTGAACCGGGGCACACACGCTGTTGCGAACGCATTGACCTCGGGGTCGCCGTTCTCTGCGCCGGCGTGCGCGTTGACGACCAGGCACCCCCAGCGGGCGTGAGCAGCCGGACGGTGGTTCGACCGGTGACGGGGCGTCAGCGGGGTTTCGGGCCGGGACGACCACTCGTCCCCTCGGACTGGTGCGGCTTGACCGCGCGAACGATCGCGGAGTGCATGCCGTCGGCGACGGAGTGGGTCGAGGTGATCTGTACGTCGGTGAATCCGGCTCGCTCCAGTCCCTCCCGGTACTCGCTGAAGGACAGCGCGCCGGCGATGCAGCCGACGTGGTCCCCGCGCTCGGCGCGCTGTTCGGGGGTGAGGGTGTCGTCGGCGACGACGTCCGAGACGCCGATCCGGCCGCCCGGCTTCAGCACACGGTAGGTCTCGGCGAAGACGGCCGGCTTGTCGGCGGACAGGTTGATCACGCAGTTGGAGATCACCACGTCCAGGGTGCCGGCGGGCAGCGGGATCGCCTCGATGGTGCCCTTGAGGAACTCCACGTTCGTCGCGTCGGCCTTCTCGGCGTTGGCCAGTGCCAGGGCGAGCATCTCCTCGGTCATGTCCAGCCCGTACGCCCTCCCCGTCGGCCCCACGCGGCGGGCGGACAGCAGCACGTCGATGCCACCGCCGGAGCCGAGGTCGAGGACGCGCTCGCCCTCGCGCAGTTCGGCCACGGCGACGGGGTTTCCGCAGCCGAGGGAGGCGGCGACGGCATCGGCGGGCAGGGTGTCACGCTCGTCGGCGGCGTAGAGCGTGGAACCGAAGTTCTCGTCCACTTCGAGGGGCTGGGGTCCGCAACAGGCGGTGCCACCTTCGGCGACCTTGACGGCCGCGGCGGCGTACCACCGGCGGACGGTGTCACGCAGGTCAATGGGCTGCTCGTTCATGGCTTCACTCCTGGGTGACGAGGCACGAGAGCACGTCGGACGGCCTGTATCGACATTCATCGATGCAACCTTGCGCCCTGGATCGAAGAACGTCAACATAGAGAGATGTCGAAACAAGAGCTTGCGGTGATCGGCCAGGGCGACGCCTGCTGCCCGGGGGTCTCTACGGCGCCGCTCGACGACGAGCGGGCCGCCGAGCTGGCCAAGGCCTTCAAGGCCCTGGGCGACCCGGTGCGGCTCCGGCTGCTGTCGATGATCGCCTCGCGTGAGGGCGGTGAGGTGTGCGTGTGCGAGATGACGCCCGCCTTCGATCTGTCCCAGCCGACGATCTCCCACCACCTCAAGCTCCTGCGCCAGGCCGGTCTCATCGACTGCGAGCGCCGTGGCACCTGGGTCTACTACTGGGTGCTGCCGGAGGCTCTCGATCACCTGGCCGCGTTCTTGAGGACGCCGACGGCCACCGGGGCGCCCGCGTGAGCGCCTCTCTCGGGCGGCGTGCCCTGGCCGAGGCCGTCGGCTCGGCGGCGTTGGTCGCCGTGGTGGTCGGTTCGGGCATCCAGGCCACCGGACTGTCGCACGACGGGGGCGTGCAGTTGCTCGCCAACGCGCTCGCCACGGTCTTCGGCCTCGGCGTGCTCATCGCTCTGCTCGGGCCCGTCTCCGGTGCCCACTTCAACCCGGTCGTCACGCTCGCGGCCTGGTGCACCGGCCGCCGTACCGGCGGCGGGCTCACCGCACGGGACGTGTGCGCCTACGTTCCCGCCCAGGTCGCGGGAGCGGTGGCGGGTGCGGTCGTCGCCGACGCCATGTTCGGCGAGCCGTTGGTGCGGTGGTCGACGCACGACCGCTCGGCCGGCCATCTGCTGCTGGGCGAGATCGTCGCCACCGCCGGACTGGTGTTCTTGGTGTTCGGCCTGTCCAGGGCCGGCCGTGCTCACGTCGCCCCGGTCGCGGTGGCGTCGTACATCGGAGCGGCGTACTGGTTCACCTCTTCGACCTCGTTCGCGAACCCGGCGGTGACGATCGGCCGGGCCTTCACGGACACCTTCGCCGGCATCGCGCCCGGCTCGGTCGCCCCGTTCGTGGCAGCGCAGGCGGTCGGCGCGTTGCTCGGGCTGGTGCTCATGGGCCTGGTCTTCGAGCCTCAGGGTCCTGCGCAGGCCGATGCCTCATCGGCCCAGGACGAGCCCGAACTCGCCGCCCCCACCCTCCCCTGACCCGCTGCCCAGGAAGGCGCCCCCGTGACCAGCACTCCCGCCACCGACCGCCCCTCCGTCCTCTTCGTCTGCGTCCACAACGCCGGGCGCTCGCAGATGGCCGCCGCCTTCCTCGCCCACCTCGCCGGAGACGCGGTGGAGGTCCGTTCCGCGGGCTCGGCCCCGGCCGGCACGGTCAACCCCGCTGTCGTCGAGGCGATGCGGGAAGAGGGCATCGACATCTCCGCCGAGACTCCGAAGATCCTGACCGTCGAGGCCGTACAGGCGTCCGATGTCGTGATCACCATGGGGTGCGGTGACACCTGCCCCGTCTTCCCCGGCAAGACCTACCTGGACTGGACGTTGGACGACCCCGCCGGACAGGGCGTCGACGCCGTACGCCCCATCCGCGACGAGATCGGGAACCGCGTCCGGGACCTGCTCGCCGGCCTCGGCGTGGCGCCTCGCGTATGACAGCCGACGCGGCGGTCCGCATCGCCGCGATGCGACACCCGGCCGGGCCGCTGTCGTTCCGGTCTCCGAGCGATGTGCCTACGCCGAGCCATCGACCTGGGGTTGCTGTCGCTGTCGGTCCCTTCTGACGCCGCCCGGCCGATGGACGGTTGCGGTCGCACAGGCGGGACGCCTCGGCGTACGGCTTGGACACGCCGCACGGGATGTCGCCGGGCAGCCCCGCGACGACAACCGGGGGAGCGGGCCACATCCGTGGCTTTCCGCCCCGCGCACCGCGTCTCACCGGCCGTTGAACTGGAAGACGTCACCAATCGAGCGCACGCTCGTCGGCTCGCGCGCCCCATTCCGGCGTGACCGGGCGCGCGTCGTGGCAGGTGAAGCCGAGGCGGGTCAGTGCCCGGTGCATCTCGGCCGAGGTGAAGTCGCGGCGGTTCTGTCTGGTGATCACTTCCCCGACCTGCATCACGGGGTAGACGCGGCGGTTGATGGTCACGCACACGCCGGTGGCGGGTTCGGGCGTGATGCCGCTCATCGACTGCTCGACCTCGAACTTGGTCAGGTCGAAGGGGAACCGGGCGATGACACAGCGCATGGATGCCTCCACAGGGCGGACAGGGATGATGGCTCAGGACGTGAGGGCGAGGATGCCCAGGGCGTAGCCGTGTTCGTCGATCACGGGGGACACGTCCAGGGTCCGGTCCCGCATGGCGGCCTCCGCCTCGCCGAGTACGGCGACGGACGAGGTGAACGGTCCGCGGTCGAGCGGGATGTCCCGCAGCCGGGTCCGGTCGCTGTACCACGAGCCGCCGCGGTGCGCGGCGAGTTGGGCCCGGGTGACCAGTCCCGCGCACCGCCCGTCCTCGTCCTGGAGGAGCAGGTGCGGGACACGGGCACCGATGAGCACGGACAGGGCGACGTCGACCGTCATGTGGTCGTCGACCTGGGGCCCGGGATCGTGCATGGCGTCACGGGCGGTCAGATCGATGCCGTCGGAGCCGTCGGCCTGCTGTGTTCGGGACGGATGCTGCGTCAAGGGCTTCTCCTCTTCGTCGGGGCGGGCGGGACGGGCGACGGATCTGCCTGACTGCTGGTAGTGCATCCCCCGTACGGGGCTACGGGGTGTTCCTCGGGGCGGAGCGACGGGGGCGGGCGGCGGCCCGGCCGCTCCCGCCGTGGCCGGCGGCCCGGCCCCTGCGATTCCGGCCGGCGGATCCCTTGCTCTCGCCTCTGCCCTCGCTTCGTCCGTCGACCGGGGCGGTTAGGGTGACGGGCACGCCGGAGGGGGTCCGGGCGCCGGTGATGCGCTGCAGTTCGGCCTCGCCGGGACGGACCCGGGCGGTGCCCGGAGTGATGCCGGCGTCGGCCATCAGACGGTCCACGGCGCGGCGCTGGTGCGGCAGGACGAGGGTGACGACGGTGCCGGACTCGCCGGCGCGTGCCGTACGGCCGCCGCGGTGCAGGTAGTCCTTGTGGTCGCCGGGAGGGTCGACGTTCACGACGAGGTCGAGGCCCGCGACGTGGATGCCGCGGGCGGCGACGTTGGTGGCCACCAGGGCCGTGACGTGGCCGTCCTTGAACTGGGCGAGCGTCCGGTTGCGCTGCTGCTGGGACTTGCCGCCGTGCAGGGCGGAGGCGCGCACCCCGACGGACAGCAGGTGCGCAGCGAGCCGGTCCACCGCGTGCTTGGTGTCCAGAAACATGATCACGCGTCCGTCGCGGGCGGCGATCTCGGTCGCGGCGGAGTCCTTGTCGGCGTCGCGCACGTGCAGCAGATGGTGCTCCATGGTGGTGACGGCTCCCGCGGACGGGTCGACCGAGTGCACGACGGGGTCGTGGAGGTAGCGGCGTACCAGGAGGTCGATGTTGCGGTCCAGGGTGGCCGAGAACAGCAACCGCTGGCCGCGGGCGGGGACTTGGCCGAGCAGCGCGGTCACCTGCGGCATGAAGCCCATGTCGGCCATCTGGTCGGCCTCGTCCAGGACGGTGACGGCGACCTGGTCCAGCCGGCAGGCTCCTCGCTCGATGAGGTCCGTGAGACGGCCGGGCGTGGCGACGACGACCTCGGCGCCGCCGCGCAGCGCGCTCGCCTGACGGCCGATCGACATGCCGCCCACCACGGTGGCGAGCCGCAGCCGCAGGGCACGGGCGTACGGGGTGAGCGCGTCGGTGACCTGCTGGGCCAGTTCCCGGGTGGGGACGAGGACGAGGGCGAGCGGCTGTTTGGGCTGGGCCCGCTGCCCGTCGAGGCGGGCCAGTACCGGCAGGCCGAAGGCGAGCGTCTTGCCCGAGCCCGTCCGACCCCGGCCCAGGACGTCCCGGCCCGCCAGCGCGTTCGGCAGGGTGGCCGCCTGGATCGGGAAGGGAACGGTCACGCCCTCGGTGCGGAGTGCGGCCAGCAGCCGTGCGGGCATGTCCAGTTCGGCGAACGTCCCGACCGCGGGGAGCGGCTCGGTGAGGGTGACCGGCAGGGCGAACTCCTGTCGGCGTGCGGTGGGGCGTGCTCGTTGACCGCTCTTGTGCCGGGGGCCCGGACCGGAATTTCGACGGTGCGGTTGCTGCGCCCGGAAGCGGCTGGAACTGCTGGAGCTGCTGGAACGAGCGGAACGGGTGCGGTCCACGACGGGGCCTTCCTCGATGCGGCACGTATCGAGGAATTCCTTGAGGGGAATCACAGGACTGAGCCGAGTGAAATCCGAAGACCTTGGGTTGACGTTTCGTACGTTCCGCACGGCCTTGCGGGAGCAGAAAAAAATGGGCTGGGGCCCGCACCCCGAGAGCGCGGGCCCCAGCCACATGATGCGCGAACCGGTGGCTCGCGACGGTTCGCGTCGGCGTCAGGCGGGAACGATGTTCTCGGCCTGCGGGCCCTTCTGGCCCTGCGTGACGTCGAAGCTGACCTTCTGGCCTTCCTGAAGCTCGCGGAAGCCACCGTTGCTGATGATGTTCGAGTAGTGGGCGAACACGTCAGCGCCGCCGCCCTCCTGCTCGATGAAGCCAAAGCCCTTTTCCGCGTTGAACCACTTCACGGTGCCAGATGCCATATTGAATCTCCCTTGGAGGGGCAGTGTCGGACTCCGCACTTTACGGAGCCGAGTCGCCGCGATGATCACCCCTCCGGAAAGATCCCGGAAAGCTCTGCAAAGAAAAAATCTCTGGCAACCAAAACCGCAACAGCTATCACGTTAACACAGGCGGGTGGCGGCAGCGATGAGTTTTCGGACCGGTTCGGTAATCGTCATCCCGCTGGAGTATGCATTTCTATATCGGCGGGACTAGGTATCCGCACCGGGCTCGTCCAGCTTCCGGCGCATTTCCCGGTTCAGCCGGAGGGCGTCGTCGAGCTGGTCCTCCAGGGTGATGATGCGGCACGCGGCCTCGACGGGGGTGCCCTGGTCGACCAGTTCCCGGGCGCGGGCGGCGGTGCGCAACTGGCGGCGGGAGTACCGGCGGTGGCCGCCTTCCGAACGCAGCGGGGTGATCAGCCCGGCTTCGCCGACGGCCCGGAGGAAGGCGGGGGTGGTGCCGAGAACATCGGCGGCCCGCCCCATGGTGTAGGCGGGATAGTTGTCGTCGTCGAGGTTGCCGGCGACAGGGGTGTTCTCAGCGGGCATGGCACCTTCGTTTCGGGGGCGCGGCGAGGGACCCGGGTGTGCGCGGCACCCGTGCTGCGAAGGATCCGGCGCCATCCGCCTTCGCGCCATCCGCCTCGTGCGACAACCCTAACTCCGGCGGGCACGGACATGTGGTCTCGCCGTGGCAGATATCCCCTCTCCGGACGACGTACTCAACTCGCGAAGTCGCGCTGCTCCGGTGTCAGCCCGGCTGCGGACATGAGCGATACGGCGGCCCGTTCGGTGGCCTCCGGCGGGACGACCAGCAGGTCCCTGCGCCCCTGGCCGGGTGCCATCAGGACGACGGTGCTCGGCGTGTGCGCCGTGGTGGACCTGCGCAGCCGGACGACCTGGTCGCGGACGAGTACGAGGCCCGGTGCCCCGGTCCCCGCCGTGCCGTTCACCAGGACGCTGACGATCTGACCCCAGGCACGGGGCAGACCGGAGAGCAGCGGCGGAAGTTCCGCCAGGAGATCGAAGGTGCGCGGCCACCAGGCCCCGTCGATACGGCGTGGCACGGTGCTCTCGGGTGCGAGGTACAGGCGCAGGAGAGGCGGGGCGGGCGGCGGGGGCCGTAGGCGGTCGCTCGTCATGAGGTGTCCTGTCGAGTGGTTCGGCGCGGTACGTCGGTCCCGGCCGGACGGTGTGCCTCGGCCGCCGGGAGAGCGCAAGCGGAGGACGCGGCGGCTCGGACCGCCGCGGTCAGCTGTTCCGTCCGGGTGCCTTTGGCGCGCCGGTGTCGGCCGTTCGTCCCTCCCAGGCGTCCTGCGCGCTGGCGTAGGCGGGGAAGCGGTGGAGGAGACCGGTGCAGCGGAAGACCAGGGCGGTCGCGTGGCTGTCGTAGACGACGCGTATCCAGCCGCCCCGGGCGCGGCAGTCGGACCACGCCTCGCACAGAGGCGCCAGGATGCTGCCGTCGGAGAACGTCACCCGGCTCAGGTCCACGATGAGGCGGAGCCGTCCGGGCCGGGCGGCGCGGGCCTCGGCCAGGGCGCGGACCAGCGGCGCCACGGTCTGCGCGTCCAGCTCGCCGTGCGCGCGGACGATGCGGCACTCCTCGAAGGGCTCGGGTGCTTCGCCCTGACTGGTCGACGGTCCGTGCGAGGAGGGCACTTGAGGCCGGCCGACGGTCCCTGCCGAGGATGCCCACGGGGTGGCGTGCCTCATGGTGTCTCCCCTGTCGTGCTCCCGAGGAGCCCGGTCTCGGCGAGCGTCAGCATGCGCGCGGCGGTCAGCGGGTTCTCGGGGTCGGCTGCCGCGGCCGGCAGCCGGGCGGCTGTTCCGGCGGGCTTCTCGGGCGGGACGACCAGCAGCACCCAGCGCCTCTCGGTGCCGCAGTCCAGGGTGATGACGTGCGCGGCGCTTCCGGGGCCGGCCGGCTCAACGGCGATCTCCCGGCCGGGTGACATGACCGTGTGTGGCGCGTCGGGCCATTCGGCGGGATCAACGGTGACCCGCACCGCGGTATCAGGGTCCGGCTCCAACGAGCCGACCAGCGAGGGCAGTTCGAGTTCCTGTGCGGCGCAGCGCGGCCACCGGGCCCCGTCCAGCGGGTCGTGGCTGACGTCCGGCGGGAGGGCCAGGCGCGGCAGGGGCATGCGGTACGTGTGCGCGTCGGCCGCGGGCACGCCTCCGGTCGGCGTACTGCTCGGTTCCATCGTGCGGTCCCGTCCCGGAAGCCGTGGAGCGACTGCCCGTCTGGTCACTCGCCGGGAACGGCACCGCCGGAAGCGCTGCGCGAAGAGCTCTCGGTACGGTCAAGGCTACTCCCCGGCCGACGAGAGGCGGGCGGGTCAGTCGTCCGACTACGACCGCTCTGCCCTCTCCCGGTCGTCCTGCTGCTCCCGCTCCTCCTCCTGCTCCTCCTCCAGCTCTTCCATCAGGCAGATGCCGACGTGTGTCAGAGAGACGGCGGCCGGGGTCCGGTGCGAGGTCCACTCCACGTTGATCAGGCCCTCGTCGGCCAGGTAGACGCACGCGGCGGAGAGGTCCTCGTCGGGCAGGTCAAGCTCGGCACGGAGCACCGATCCGCTGACCTCGGGGCGGTTGTGCTCGACGGCCCCGTACAGGGATTCCAGGACCGCCTTCCGGTTGTTCCTGCGTTCGCGGAGTTTCGTCATGGCTGTCGTTCTCCGAGGTGTTGACGGCCGCGTGGGCATGGACGCGACGGTGGACTCCCGTGGCCTCAGGGACCCGGGTCACACCTCGTCGGCGTGTGCTTGCGCCTGCTGTGTCGATGTACGGGTCGAGAGCCAGGACCGTGCGGGTTCCGCGGCGTTCGCGGTGTCGAGGGTGAGATGGAGCCGGGTCCCTCCTTCGCGGCCGGCGGGATAGCTGCGCTGCTCGGTCGAGGCGAAGCAGCGGCGGAGGACGTCGGCCACGCGCCGGGCGACCTCAGGGGTCGCGGCCACGATGCGGACCTCGGCGTGACTCTCGGAGGGCAAGGGGTTGTGCTCCATACGGACCTCCTGGCGGGCGACGGGTACACACCAGAACGCGGTCGTTGCCCGAGCCGCCGAGCGACGGTGACGGGGGCTGCGCCGTGTTTCCACGGCACCCCTCTCCTGAAGGGTATGCCGGGCGAGGGCGGCCGTGCGTACCCCGCCCGACCGGCGGTCCGGCCGGGAGTACGCCTGGGAGTACGGTGGAGACATCGAGGGCACTCCGTGCACCGGCTCCGACACCGGTGCCGCTCTCGGTGATCGACGACACGGGGGCGGTCCTCGTCCGCGCCCGGGGCAGGGTCCGCCCCATGACCGCGCACATGTTCATCCCGACCACCCCGACGCCGTCGAACGTTCCCGCCCCCCGGCCCGCACCGGCCAAGCCGCGCACACGTGCTCCGGGCCGGCCGAGGTGGGAGCGGGGAGCCTCACCGTACGAGGGAGAACGCCTCCGCCCGCTGACCCGCGGGCAGGTCGAGGATCGCCTGCAAGAGCTGGGCGACCTGTACGCGAAGGTGTCCGGTGACGGCCCATGGGCATGGAACCAGGGGCGCGGCGCCTTCCTGCGGCATCTCGCGGCCGACGCACGACGACCGGGGTTCTCGCTGCTGATCGCGGAGACTACCGCCCTGACCGGATGCGCCTACGGCTTTCTCACGGGCGGTGCCGGTCCGTGGTGGGAGGGCTTCGACGGACATCCGCCAGGGAGCCTGCTCCGCCGCGCCGCCTCCAGGCGACTCTTCGTCGTATCCGGGATCGTCGTCCCTCCCCGTGTGCACCGGGAGCACCCGGACCGTGCCTGGAATCTCGCCCGGCGCTTCCAGCGGCGGCTGCTCGCCGACCACGGCGCCGTACTCGGCGTCACGCTGGTGGACGCCCGGGACCACAGGGCGGTTGAGACGTTGCGGTCCTGGGGGTGGCGGAGCGTCGGGGACGACACACTCACGGCTGTGCCGCCCGGCCCGTTGCGGGTTCTGGTGCTGGTTCCGGGGACGTGAGCCCCGTACTCGTCGCTTCGGCCTCGGACAGGCGCAGGGCGAGGAGGGCCATGTCGTCGGTGCTGCCGGGGGAACTGCGCGTGAATGCGGACGGCAAGTCGCCCTCAGCGCGCCGCGCAGACCGTCCGTATCCGATTCAGCCGGTCGTGACCTGGACCTCGCCGACGCAGTGACCGCGGCCCTGGCCGCCGACTACGACACCGATGCGGTCCTCACCTCGACCGGCGCGACTTCCGGGCCGTGCGCCCGCTGGGCCGCTACAAGGCGTTCCGGGTACGGCCCGACGGTCTGCCGCTTTGACGCGAACGTCCGGACGCTGAAGTCGCAGCCGTGGAAGGGACTTGGCCAGCCGTGGAGATTCCCCGGCAACAGATAAACCCCAGGTTGCTGAACTGGGATTTCAGCGGTTCGGAGGCGCGGAGAGGTCCTCCAGGCGGCTGAAGAGCAGGCGACCCCGGAAGCGAGGACTGGCCGGAAGGGCGCCGTTGCAGGAGCGCATGGAGGACGGTTCAGCGGTGAGACTGTCCACATGCGGACGCGTCCGTATGCCGAGCGCCGCACGGCGCGTGCAATTCCGGCTCGACTTCGGTACTCGGCGAAGGACAGGGCGCCGGCGATGCAGCCGACACAGTCCCCGCGCTCGGTCCGCTGCTCGGGCGTGATGGTGTCCTCGGCGACGACGTCGCAGACGCCGATACGGCCGCCGGGCCTCAGGACGGGAAAGGTCTTCGCGGAGACTGCGGGCTTGTCGACGGACAGGTTGATCACGCAGTTCGAGATGACCACGTCGACGGTGTTCGCGGGGAGCGGGATCGCCTCGATGATGCCTTGAGGAACTCGACGTTCGTCGCACCCCGCCCTCGCCGCGTTGTCGAGCGCCAGGGCGAGCATCCCGTAGACGAGGCCGTGCAATGCCCCAGGGCAAACGTCTCGTCATTGCCAAGGAGCCCGCAGCCTCGTGTCGGTGGGGCGGCTCCCTCTGCTGATGACGTGCTCTCGCGTCACGTTTCCGCGGTCGCGGGCGCTGCGCAGGGCTGGTGGGCAGCGCGGTCGAACGCCTAACCGGATAGTTAATCCGGATGTGTGCTACCGTCTCGGCTAACCGGATGAAGTATCCGATTGTCTGTCGGGGTGGAGGAACTCATGACGAAGACAGCTGTGGTCACGGCGGGGACAGGGGGCATCGGCCTGGAGACGGCGCTGGGGCTGGCGGCTGCCGGGTTCGCGGTCACCGTGGTCGGGCGCGACGCGGAACGGGGGGCCGGAGCGGTCAAGCGGATCAACGCGGCGGGCCCGGACGGCGCCGGCCAGTTCCTGTCCGCCGACCTCTCCTCACTCGACCAGGTGCGCGCGCTCGCCGACCGGATCGCCGCCGACCACGACGCCTCGGGGGAACCGCTGACGGTGCTGGTCAACAACGTCGGAGCGATGTTCCCGCAGCACCGGACCCTGGGCGGCGTCGAGGCGTCCTTCGTCGTCAACCACCTCTCGCCGTACCTGCTGACCGAACTGCTGCTGCCCACCCTCACAGCCGGGGCGCCCAGCCGGATCGTGAACGTGACCTCGGGCGCGGTCGCCGTCGGCAAGCGGGTGTTCGACGCCGTCGAGCCGCCCGGCGGCTACTACGGCTTCCACTGGTACGGCCGCGCCAAGCTCGCCAACCTCGCCTACACCCTGGACCTGGCCGCCCGACTGGCCGGCACGGGCGTGTCGGTCTTCGCCGCCGACCCCGGAGGCGCCGCCACCGAGATGACCAACGGCACCCTGACCGACCCGAAGATCGTCTCCCCGCCGCTGCGGCTGCTGTGGCCGCTGGTACGCCGCAAGTTCGAGCTCTCCACCTCCGGCCCGGCGTCGGCGGCAGCCAGGCCCTCGATCGTCGCCGCCACCGACAACGCGCTGACCGGCCGGACCGGCCTGGTCATCGGCCCCCAGAGCCACCCGGTCGCCCCGCTGCGCGCAGCGACCGACCGCCGCCTCGCCGAGGCCGTGCGCCGGCTCAGCGAAGCCCACGCACCCATGCCGGCCGACGCAGACGCGTGAGCATTCGCCCTCAACGCTCAACGCCCGTAACGCCGACAAGGCCGGCCACCGGTCACACGGTCGCGGCGACCCCGCGCGCCCGCCCCCGAGACACGCCGCACCACCGCCGCCCCAATCCCCACCCGACTGAGGACACGACATGACCAACGCAGTCCCGACCGCCTATGCCCGCACCGTTCACGGCTCCGGCCCCGGCCTCCTCCTCGCCCATGGCGCCGGCGGCGGCATCGACGCCAACTACGGGCCGATCATGGAAGGGCTCGCCGCGCAGCACACCGTCGTCGGGGTCGACTACCCCGGCTCAGGACACACCCCCACCACGCCCACGCCCCTGCAGCTGGACATCATGGCGGACCAGCTCGTCGCCGCCGCGGACGCCGAAGGGCTCGACACGTTCGCCCTCTGCGGATACTCGCTCGGCGGCCCGGTCGCGATCCGAGCGGCCGTCCGCCACCCGCAGCGGGTCACCGCGCTCGTCCTGAGCGCGACCTTCGCCCGCGTGGACACCCGCACCGACCTGGCCGCCGCGATCTGGCACCAGCTCTACGACACCGGACAGCACCTCCTGCTCGCCCAGTACCTGACCCAGCTGGCCGTGAGCGCGCCGCTGCTGAACTCCCTCACCCCCGCCCAGGTGCGCGCGGCCGCCGAGCAGACCGCCGCCGCACTCCCCCCTGGCACCGGCGCCCAGGTCGACCTGGTCCGCCGTGCCGACGTCCGCGACGAGCTCGCCGCGATCACCGCCCCGACCCTGGTCGTCGTCACCACCGCCGACACCCTGATACCGGCAGCCCTCCAGTACGACCTGGCCGCGGCCATCCCCGGAGCGCAGACCGCCGAGCTCCCCACCGGACACCTGCCCTTCCTGGAGCAGCCGAACCACTGGCTGGAGATCATCACGGGCTTCCTCAGCAGGCAGCACGACCAGCGCTGACAGCCCCGCGGGTGCGGGCTGCTCGACCCGCCCCCACGGCGGGCGCGTCACCCGGAAACGCCCGCATATGATCGGACGGCAAGCCTGCCTTGAGACGAGCGACCTGGACTGTTCCCCATGACGACCACACCGCTGCGCAAGGACGCCGCCCGCAACTGGGAGCGGATCGTCGCCGTCGCCCGCGACCTGGTCGACCAGGGCACCGCACTGCAGCTCAACGACGTCGCACGCCGGGCGGGGCTGGGCGTCGGCACGGTCTACCGGCACTTCGCCACTCCCGAGGCGCTCCTGGAGACCGTTGCCACCCCCTGCCTGGAAGCCCTCGCCGAACACGGCCGGCACGCCCTGGACGACACCGACCACGGGCGCGCCCTGGAGGACTTCCTGTCCCGCATCGTCGAAGCACAAATCACCGATGCCGCCCTGCCCCCGGTCGCCGCCACGACCACGGACGCCCTTCCGCGCACCACGGAACTCAAGAAGTCGCTCCAGTCGACCGGGACCACGCTCCTCGAGCGGGCCCGCGACGCCGGGGCTGTCCGCCCCGACCTCGCCGCCACCGACCTCGTCCCCCTCATGTGCGGCATCGCCCACGCCGTCACCGTCCACGGCGGCACCCTTGCGGACCGCATTCAGACCGCCCACCGCTACCTCGCCACCCTGCTCGGCGGCATGCGTACCGCCACGCCACCGAACACCTGAGCGGCTTGCCACCGCCCAAGGACTCGGCGGCGACAGCCGAACCCTTTCTGCGGCGGTGTGGCATGACCAGTCCGGTGCTGGGACAGCCGTTGTCGGCGATCGTCATGGTCTTTCCGACGGCGGCCTTCGCGCCGGATTCCTCCCGCGCCTCGCAGTCGTTGCGGTTGCCAGGGACCGGCGTGCCGACGGCGATGACGAGACGGCTGTCGGCGTCGATGACGACCTGGTGGTTGGTGGAGTAGCGGTAGTTTTTCGACTGCTCGGCGACCGTGTGATCGCGGGTGGGCGCCAGGGTGCCGTCCACGATGGGCACGGTGTCCTTCCGGAACCGTCGGCGGGGATGGAGCGCGAGCCGTGGGCCGAGGTGGTTGATGACGCGGTCCGCGGTCGACTTGGAGACCCCGAACAGCGGGGCGAGCCGGCGCAGCGTCACGTTCGTCCGCCACTAGGCCGCTACGAGCAGCAGCCGGTCCTCCGCGGAGAGGCCTCGGGGCCGCCCCGGGCGGACTTTGCCGGCTTCCTCGCGCCGCAGCACGGTCACCGCTTGCGAGACTGGCGCGGGCTGAGCCCTGTGAATGGGGTTGTCCAGGACGGATCCGACGCCGTGATCACACCAGCCACCGCGAGATCATCTCACCCGTGACCAGCAGTTACGTACCAGCTCTCAACCGATCCCGGTAGCCGTCGAGGCCACGGACAGGAACAGGGCACCGAGCGCGCCCACGGCGCCGTAGAGGCGCATCTTGCGCCGATCATCGCGTTGGCGGACATACAGCGCGGTGGCTCCCGCGAAGATCAGACCACCGACGATGAACCACGGCCCCCACAAGTAGAGGTACCAACCGGTCAGCCCAGTCAGATCTGGTTCAACAGTGACGGCCCCGGCCTCGACCAGCACACCGTGGACGACGAAGAGGCCGCCGTGCCACGTGAGCAGGGTCGCCGCGCCACCGCCGCAGAACACCATGAGCCGGCTGATCCGCGAGCCCCGCGGCCGCGTCAGGCCGATGCCGACCAGTGCCCCGAAGAGCTTCAGGAAGCCGGTGACGACCAGGACGGTCAGGAACCGTGGCACTCCATCGCGAGCGAGCTTCACCAACGCCGGCGACACCGTGGACTGCGCGCCGAAGGTATCGCCGGTCGCCCAGACGAAACTGGGCCCGGGGGCCGCTGTGGGGTGGTGCGAGCAGGGCGGCGACTCTGCGGGGGATCGGGCCGGCCGTGGACGAAGGGCCGGTGAGGTGGAGCAGGGTCGGAGGAACGTACGCCCGGGGCGCCGTGCGCTGTCTGGCCAGGGCCGCCTTGCCGATCGTACGAGCCGCGCGGCGGCGGTCGCCCGTGGCGAGAGCGGCTTCCTCGTCGGCCCAGCGTTCGACCGTGTAGGAGACGTGCCGGGCCAGCGGGCGCAGCAGCGGATTCGCGGCGGCGGCCAGCTCGGTGACCGCGACGAACCGGTGGTGGCGGGCGTGCAGATGGGCCCGTTCGTGGGCCACGAGGACGGAGACCTCCTCCGGAGTGAGCGCGGCCAGCATCCCGGTCGAGACGACGATGCGTCCTCCGGGGGCGGCCGAGGTCGCGCTGCCGCAGTCGGCTATGCCTGGGGTTGGGTGGGTGCGACGCTGACCGACACCGGTAAACGATTATTGACGTGTCCTTGACTACTTCCTCCAACTCAGGTCACACAGCGCGGGGCTAGGCTCGCCGGGCGACTCATGTCCCGGCGGCCCCCGGGACCAGTACCTGCGCCAGCACAGCCCAAGACAGACCGTCATTCGGGGAGTTGGGGGAATCGCCATGCGCACACGTACAAGAGCGTCTCTCGTGACCACCGCTGCTGCGTTCCTGCTCGTCGCCGCAGTGGGCAGTTCCGCGGCCTCGGGCGACAGCCAGCCGGTCCACCTGGTCTCACCCACTGACCCGTACGCCGCCTGCGACATCAGCGGCGACGGGACCGGCACCAACTACCTGTCCGCCGAGGACGAGCCGTACGTCACCGTCTCCCCGGCGGATCCGCGCAACGCGGTCGGGATCTTCCAGCAGGACCGCTGGTCCAACGGCGGTGCCCGGGGCCTGACCGCCACGTACACGCACGACGGGCGGCATTTCACCGAGACCCCGCTGCCGTTCTCGCACTGCGCGCCGGGCGGCCTCAGCTATCAGCGAGCCTCTGATGGCTGGGTGAGCACGGGGCCCGACGGCACCGTCTACGCCAGCGGCCTGGTGTTCGACGCCACCGACGCGCGCAACGGGGTGGCCGCCTCGACGTCGTACGACGGCGGACGCACCTGGACCCACACGGTCCCGTTGATCGACGACACACAGGCCGAGTTCACGGACGACAAGAACGCGGTCACCGCCGACCCCGATCACCCCGGCGTCGCCTACCAGGTCTGGGACCGCATCGACGAGGACGACTCCGCCAAGGTCTACGACGGACCCGCCTACATCTCCATCACCCGCGACGGCGGCCGGCACTGGACCAAGGCGCGCCCGTTCGTGGACACCTCCGTCGTCCCGCACTCGCAGACCATCGGCAACGTCATCGTCATCGACCCGCGCACCGACACCCTCTACGACGTCTTCGACTGGCAGACGTACGACATCGACTACAGCACCGGCACGTTCACGCCCACCGACCTGCACTTCGCCGTGGTCAAGTCGACCGACCAGGGCCGCACGTGGAGCAAGCCGGTCACCATCGCCAAGGACACGTCCGTACCCGAAGTCGATCCCAACGCCCCCACGGACGCGACCAAGTCCCTGCGCGCGGGTGGCGACCTGCCGAACGTCGCCATCGATCGGCATACGGGGGAGTTGTATGTCGCCTACGAAGGCTCGGACTTCAGCGGCGGCGCCTACAACTCCGTGGAACTGACACACTCCTTCGACGGCGGCCGGACCTGGACGGCGCCGACGAGGGTCAACCGGGTCGCTTCCGCGCCCGCCTTCACGCCCTCCATCAGCGTGGACGCACGCGGCACGGTCGCGCTCACCTACTACGACCTGCGCTACCTCACCGCCGGGAACACCACCACCCTGCCCACCGCCGCCTGGCTGCTCACCTTCCCGCGCGGAGCCGAGAACCGCGCTATCGAACGTCGCATCTCCCGCGTCTTCGACTGGCTCCAGGCCCCTTACGCCCGGGGCCACTTCCTCGGCGACTACGAGGGCCTCGCTACTGACGGCCGCTTCGCCGTTCGGCCCCTGTTCGTGGAGACCACTGACAACGCGCCGCAGAACTCCACGGACGCCTACAGCGGGCTGTTCCACACCGGCAGGGACTACGGGCCCTTTGCTGCGGCCACGGCTACGGCTGCGCCGGGAGTGGCGAAACACTTGGGAGCTCGGCCGCACCGGATCGTCCGGTGATCGAAGCCCCTCCTAGAGGGGCTCGGCTGGCGCAACTTCGGGTTCATGTGAGGCGGAAGGTAAACAACCCGCCATTTTTCCTGTGAGCCCTTTGTGTGGCTGTTGTGGTCACGCCAAGATCCCCCTGCGCCGGGACACCCCCATGCTCCCGTCGCAGGACATCTCCGCCAACCTGCCCGACGTCCCCGCCGACACGGTCAAGCTCCTCCCGAACGGCGGCCTCGCCCTCGGCACCGACCTGGCCACCTTCCACCGCCCCGCCGGCGCCGCCAAGTGGCTGGTCCTGGGCCACAACCTGCCCACCACGGCCGTGATGCAGCTGCGCCTCGGCCCCGACGGCAAGCTGTACGCCGCCACACACGGACGCGGCATCCGCTCCTTCGACGTACGGCACCTCAAAGCCCGCAAGGACTGATCACCACCCGTACACTGCGTAGCACGACGACGGCCGGTGCCCCCCGAACCAGGGGCACCGGCCGTCCGGCGTTCACGTTCACTGCACCGGATACGCCGCCACACTCAGCCGAAGCGTGAAGAGCGGCGCGCTCTCGGGACCCCAGGTCACGGACGCCGATCCGATGCGCGCGGCACGCACCGTGACCCGGGTGACACCCTTGCCGTCGGTGACGGAGGAGGTCACCAGAGCCAGCATCGGGTTGCTGGTGCGTGGCTGGGGCCAGGGGCCTTGGGCGCGGGGCTCCAGGACGACGGTCACCGTCGTGCCGGAGCGCACACACAGGGTACGGGCGGCGGCGTCCCCGGCGCCGTGGGTGATCGTGGCGGAGCCTGCCAGGCAGCCCGACGACGCGGAGGTCGCAGCAGGGGGCGTGGCGGTGCCCCTCGGGGGCGCCGACGGTGTCCGAGGAGTTGCTGTCGCCGATGGCGACGTGGAGGGCGAGGCTGGATGACCTGCCGCCCCCGTACTGCTTGCCGACGGCGTTGTGGCGTGCGGGTCGGCGGAAGGGCGCGGTGGCGTGGCGTCGGAGTGTGAGCTGCTGCCACTGCTTCCGCAGGCGGTCAGAAGGCAGGCCACCGCAACCACGGCGGCCTCGAACCACGGCCCCCTGAGCCCCGGCCTGCGTCTTTGCTGCTCCAGCGCCACAACTCACTCCTCAGGTCGCCGCACGCCACTGTGACGTCCTGGTCCGGCGCCAGGTTCCTGCCCCAATCGGTCCTGTCCCCATATACCAAGGTGCGCCCCGGCGTCCCCGCCGGAGCGCACCTTACGCTCTCTCAGGTCAGTGCCGGATCGGCAGCGGCCTGGTGACGTGCGGTGAGGGGACGGTCGACGCGCCGTGGGTCGTGGAGCGTGCGCTGCCGCCGCTGACGGTGAGCGGGCCGGCGGTGTAGAGAGCCTCGTCGAAGGCTTGCCCGCCCGCCGGGGCCTTGCCGACGGCGAAGACGGAGACCGCCTTGCCGCTGACGACGGAGGTGGAGATGTAGTCGCCGACCATGCTGCCCTGCGTGGAGCCGGCGATCTGGGACAGGGACATGGGCCCGGCGACCGTGGCCGGGCTGCTCCAGGTGCTGCCGCCGTTGGCGGAGGAGATGTAGCCGACCTCCAGCTGGCACGTGGACGTAGTGCAGTTGGCGTTCGGGTAGAAGTAGTAGTACAGGCCGATCTTCGCCGTCGTGCCGGAGGTGGCGGGGTCGATGCCGATGCCGGGGATGAAGTGGTCGACGCCGCTGGTGGTGGCGTCGATGGGGACCCGGGTCACGGCCGACCAGCTGGTGCCGTTGGTGGAGGTGGCGTAGACGATGTCGTTGGCCGGGCAGCCGGAGCGGAAGCGGCAGTCCTGCCAGGCGACGTAGATCTTGCCCGAGCCGTCGATCTCGGCGGACGGCAGGCCCTCACCGTCACGCAGGTTGCCGGCCACGCCGTGGCTGGAGACGTTGGCGACGAGTGTGCTGGAGGACCAGCCGGCGCCACCGTTGGTCGAGTTGAAGGCGCGGATCGAGGACCCGTTGGCGGAGTAGGGGACCACGACTGTGCCGTTCGGCTGGACGAGGGGCTGGCCACCCAGGCCGCTCGGGCCGCCGGACGGGGCCACCGGAGCCGACCATGTCGCGCCGCCGTCGGTGGAGCGGCTCATCACCACCGCGTTGCCCGAGGACGTGACGTCCACCTCGACGTAGCAGGTGCCGTAGTACGGGCTGGTGGCGGAGTTGTCGCAGACGATCCACTCCTTGTCGTAGCCCTGGCCGTCGTTGCCGACCGCGATCACCGGGTTCTGCCAGCTCGTGCCGTTCGCGGAGCGGCTGACGCTGACGCCGGCGCCGTTGACGTTGGAGTCGATGACCAGTCCGGCCACCATCCAGGTGCCGTGCTTGGCGTCGTAGGCGACGGCCGGGTCGGAGACGCGGGCCCAGGTGCCGCCCTGGTAGGTGGTGATGCCGGGCAGCATGCCGTGCTGCCAGGTGGTGCCGCCGTCGGTGGAGGTGTTCCAGCCGATGTCGGAGGAGCCGCCGTCGGTGAACCGGCCGACCTGGGAGGAGGCGACGACCGTGTTGCCGTACGCGAAGGTGTCGGGTTCCAGCTCGGTGGCGTGCTGACTCGAGGTGTTGGTGAACGGGTCCGTGCTGACCTGGGTCAGGCCGGGCGGCGGGGTGGCGGTGGTGAAGGCGACGTCGTCGTAGAGCGTGTAGGTGGCGTCGCCCGCGTAGTTGTCGTCGTGGCTGACGAGGGTGAGCGTGTAGCTGTGCCCGGCGGTCACGGACGACGTGACCTGCTTCCAGCCCTGGCCGTTGGTGCAGGTCTTGGCCAGCGCGGTCGTCGTGGTGCCGGTCGTGGTGTCGGTCACGGTGGCGGTGGCCCAGTCGTACGTCAGCGTGTCCGGGCAGGTCACGCTGTACCAGAACGACAGCTGGGTGGCGCCGGTCGGCGCGGTGAAGGTCTGGGCGATCGAGGAGTCGCCGTTGGTGGGTGAGGTGCCGCCGACACGGGCGGCGTACGTACCCGTGTGGGCACCGGAGGCGACCACGGATGTGGTCCCGGCGGATGTCCAGCCGGTCAGACTGCCGGACTCGAAACCGCCGTTGGAGACGTCGGCCAGGGCCGGGTGGGACGACAGGAGTAGACCGCCTAACGACAGCAGGGCGGTGGTGGCGGTCGCCACGGATCTACGGACGGTGTTGCGCGACATGAGGAGACCCCTTGTCGTCGATGGGGGTGTACGCCCTCGGACGAGGACGTTCGAGGTGGGGGCGGACCATCGGCCAGGTCCGCTGGTCCGCCCCGGGCACGACGTTTCAGGAACCGATCTCTGGCCCGATGCTGGTCAGGACAGGGTCACGTCGTCGTAGCGGGTGTAGGTGGCGTCACCCGTGTAGTTGTCGTCATGGCTGATGAGCGTGAGCGTGTAGCTGTGCCCGGCCGTGACCGCGGCGGTCTTCTGGAGCCAGCCGGAGGACGACACACAGGTCTTGGCCAGCACGGTCGTCGTGGTGCCGGTGGTGTTGTCCTTGAGCGTGGCCGTGGCCCAGTCGTAGGTGAGCGTGTCCGGGCAGGTCACGTTGTAGTAGAAGCCGAGCGTGCTCGTCCCGGACGGTGCCGTGAACGTCTGGGCGATCGAGGAGTCGCCGTTGGTCGGCGACGTGCTGCCGACCCGGGCGGCGTAGGTGCCGCTGTGCGCTCCGGAGCTGACCACCGACGTGGTCCCGGCCGAGGTCCAGCCGGACAGGCTGCCCCTCTCGAAGCCTCCGTTGGTGATCCCACCGCCGCCGCTGCCGGAGGTGACGGTCAGGGTGTAGGTCGCGGTGTGGGTGGCGGAGGCGCCCGTGCCGGTGACCGTGATGTTGTACGTGCCCGCCGGCGTCGACGAGGAGGTGGCCACCGTCAGCGTCGACGAGCCGCCCGCGGTCACCGAGGTCGGGTTGAAGCTCGCCGTCGCCCCGCTCGGCAGCCCGGATGCCGACAGGCTCACCGACTGTGCCGAACCGGAGGTGACAGCGGTCGAGACCGTGGTGGTCGCCGACGAGCCGGCGGCAACGCTGGACGAGGCCGGGCTGACGCCGATCGAGAAGTCGTTGCTCGCGGTGGAGCCACAGTTGGGCAGGGTGAACGAGGCCAGCCTGGTGTGCCAGTTGAAGTTGCCGTTGGCCGGGATGTACTCGTTCGTGTACCAGAACGTGCAGTCGTCCGTCGGGTCCACGGACATCGAGGTGTAGTCGCCCCAGCGGCTGTAGCTGGTCTGCGAGCCGCCGCCGGTGATCGCGGTGACCTCGCCCTGCGTCATCGTGCCGAGCGTGTCACCGGCCAGACGGCCGGTGTAGCGGATCGACGGGTGCACCGAGGACGAGGACTGGGAGTAGCCGAGGGCGATGTTGCCGACCTTGTCCTCGGCGATCGAGCCCATCCAGCGGTAGGTGGAGTCGGGGGCGTACGTCCCCTGCTGGTAGACGGTCGGGTTGCCGCCGGACATGCGCAGCTCGTACCAGCGCACGCCCACCGAACTTCCCGCCGTCACCGCGTGATTGACCACGAGCGACTCGTGATCGCCGAAGTTGCGGTAGGCCAGCCGGAACATCAGCCGGTCGGACAGCGAGTCGAGCTGCTGACTGGTCCCGGTCTGCGGAATGCAGGTGCCCGAGCTGCCGCAGGCGGTGGTGTACGACGCCACGGTCAGCGTCGACGGGCCGCTGAAGGTCGAGTTGGAGGTCGTCGTCCAGTCGACGTGGAACTTCCAGTACGCCAGCGTCGTACTCGTCGTGCCCAGGCCCACCATCAGCTCCGGCTCACCGGACGGCGGGGTGGTCGAGCCGTCCAGGTCCGCGCCGAGCAGGCCGCCGTAGGAGGACGAGGTGGTGAAGCACTGCTGGGCGGCGCTCGCGCCGGTGAGCATGGCCGACCGGTTCAGCGCGCACGCCTCGGCGTTCAGGAAGCTCCCGGAGGCGGTGAACATGTTGTACGTGACGTAGTACGCGTCCGGCCACACCGCAAGCTTCGGGTAGTCCGGGAAGTTCGAGTACTGGAACGAGTAGCGGTAGTAGCTGCCCGTCGCGTCCGAACTGCTGGAGACGGCCACGCACTCGTAGTACGGGCCGGAGGACGAGGACACGTTGGCGAACTGCGTCACCACCCAACGACTGGCCAGGGTGTCCCAGCGGACCACCGCGTCACCGTCGTTGGTGGACTGACAGGATCCGCCGAAGCCGGACCACAGGGTGCTGGTGTCGGTCGGGGCGAGGACGGTGGCACCGCTCTTGGAGTACACCGCGTAGGCGGTGTTCACGGTCTCGACGATCTGGCTGGAGCCGACGGCGGCGTTCGGGTCCGGCGGGACACCGGTGACCGAGTAGTTGCCGGCGCCGATGCCCTCGAAGTTCGTGCCCGTCGAAGGGGCGGACGGCCCGCCGGGGCTGGACTGCACGACCGGGTCCGGGATGTGGGACGCGGGCGGGTGCGGGAGGCGCGCCTCGCCGGGGTCGTCGTCCTGCTGCTTCTTGCCGTGGTGTCCGTGGTGGGCGTGGGCGGCCATGGAGCGCAGGGTGGGGGAGGTGTCGTGGCGGACGGCGGGGCCGGTGTCGGCCGAGGGGCGGGCCGCCGGGGTGTGGGGTGCGGGGTCGGCCTGGGCCGCGGGAGCGGCGAGCCAGAGTGCGGGGACTGCGGTCAGGATCGCGGTGAGCGCGGCTATCCGGCCGCGTCTGCGTCTGGATCGGGACACGGAACATCCTTTCGGCCAGCCGAAGATCGCCCGGCATGCGGGGAGAAGAAGGACGTTCACGCCGATGGAGCGCGTGTTCGCAATCCGGGATGGTTGCACCGGACATGTCACGCAACAAGAGAGATGCAGCCTGCGTGGCGCGAAGCAACCGAGAATTTACAGACGTCAGTCAACTCACAGTAAAAACACAGGGCTTCCTCTGTATCGGCACAAGGGATTTCCCTGTATCGCCCGTAGTGGGAGCGCGAGTCCCTGCCGGTTCACGGAACGGATCCAGCCTCAGCCGCGTCCCACCGTCGGACTGTCCCGACTCCACCCTGGGGGCATCGTGAGACACCGCCGCACCGGCGCCTGTTCACTCGCCGTGCTCGCCCTCATTGTTTCAGCCGCCGCCTGCGCGTCCGGCACCGGGGCCACCGCGCCCGCCGAGAACAGCCCCTCGGCCCCCACCTCGACCCGGCCGTCCCACGGGACCCCGGCCCCCGCAGGCTCGTCCGCCTCCAGCTCCATCCGACCGTGCCTCAGCGGCACCGTCACGGTCCTGTACCCGCCGGCCGACAACCCCTTGCGTACCGCCTGCCTCCAGGTCGGCACGACAATCCACCTCACCCTCAAGTCGCCGGCCAACTACAGATGGGCACCGGTCAGCAGCTCCAACCCGAACACCGTCACGTTGCTCGACGACCACACCGCATCCGACGGCACCCGGTCCGCCACCGCACGCGCCGCCTCTGCGGGGACCGCGACGCTCAGCTCGGCCGCCACCTACACGCCCGACCCGCACGGTCCGCCCTCAAGGGCCTGGCAACTGACCCTCACCGTGGTCCCGTAACCGTGGTACGCCTACGCCGGTTCGACGTGCACCAGCAGCCGCCAGAGCCGCGTCTGCGGCCCGAACCGATCCCCGCGAAACGACGACGTCGACCGCAGCTCCGCCTCACCCGCACCGACCGCCTTGACCGTGGCCCGTACGGTTCCGTCCGTCGTTTCTGGCGCGGTCACCGTCAAGGGACCCGCGACCACCTCGACCGGCGTCCACCCGTATGCGGGTGACCCGTGCAAGGTGATGTGGACCTCGTCGCCCATCTGGACATGCAGCGGCGGTTCCGGCGGGTCCCCGGGACGGTGGACCACCTCCACCTGCCTTGCCTCGTCGCGTGCCACGTCACGAAAGCTAGCGGCACTGCTCTGTCACATGAAGGCCAGGGCCCGGAGGACGTTGGGTGCTGGACCCGTTCCTGGTGGGGCTTCTCGGTGTCAACGGCCTGACCGCACGCTGCCGCTGTCCTGGTTCACGAGCCGGCACGGGCAAGGCCCCCTGCACGATCGGCTGAAGGAGCGAAAGGCTGCCCTGTTCGGCCCTGAACACATGGCTGCGGTGCGTACCCCGCGCGAGTCTGTCCGAGAGTCTCGTTCTCTCCCGGTACGCCCGGTTGTGCGTCATGCCGGCTGCGGATAGGAGCTTCGGTGAGCAGAGTCCCTGTGAGCAAGCTGCCGATGGTCGGCGGGCTCTTCTGGACGATCAAGATCGTGGCGACCACGCTGGGTGAGTCGGTGTCGAACTTCGTGTCGATGGCACCCCTGAACCTTGGCTACGCCAGCAGCGCACTCATCTTCCTGGCCGCCTTCGCGCTCACGCTGACCATGCAGCTGAGGTCCGATCGGTTCCGGCCGGTGGTGTTCTGGTCGGTGATCCTGACGACCAGCATCGTGGGCACCGCGATGTCGGACTTCATGAACCGCACCGCCGGCCTGGGTTATGCAGGCGGAGCCACCGTGCTGACGACCCTGCTCGTGCTCGTACTGATCGGGTGGCGGGCGACCGGCCAGACCATGGACGTGGAACGGATCGCCACCACCAAGGGTGAAATCCTGTACTGGACCGCGACGCTCGTGTCCAACACGCTGGGCACCTCCAGCGGTGACTTCCTCTCCGACGGCCTGGGCATCGGATTCCGCGACAGCGCCCTGGTGCTGGGCGGTGCGATGCTGTTGATCCTCGGCGCCCACTACTTCTCACCGATCTCGGGCACAGTGCTGTTCTGGGCGGCCTACGTCCTGACCCGGCCCCTCGGGGCGGTCGCGGAGAACGCCGTGGAAAAACCTGTGGCGCAGGGCGGCCTCGGGGTGGGGACCACCATCACCTCCGGTGCCCTGCTCGCTGTGCTGGCTGTCCTGGTGGTCTACCAGCAGCTCACTCACCAGGAGCAAGCCATCACGCCGGACGGTCTTCCCCGAGCCGAGGGCCAAGCCGATCAGCAGCCGGAGGCGGCTCCGCAGCGGTGAAAGCCGACTGATCGTCCAGGTGACGGACGCCGGGCACCGGGTGAGGAAAATGGTCTAGACAACAAAGAACCCCCGGGTCTCCGACCTGGGGGTTTCATATGGAGCGGGTGACGAGAATCGAACTCGCGCTCTCAGCTTGGGAAGCGACGGCGCTTGCACCGGCTCCATGGCTCTGACCAGCGCGGATACCTGGATCTTGGGTGGTCGTGTGCGTCGGATTGCACCGCTGTTGACCGTGGGTTTCCGCTCTTACGGGCACACGGAGGGCACGGGATCCCGGAAAGTGGGCGGCTGTTGCCGCTGAGAGGACAACAGCGCCTGGTCCGCTCGGTGCGGCGATCAGCTGTTGAAGTCGCGTTGCGGCTGCACAGCACCCACGAGCCTGAGGTGTCGGGTTCCTCCGTCATTCGGTTGGAGCTTTATGATTCACCTTCCGCCCACTATGCCATTTTCAATGGCATACTCGGGGTGTGGCTGATGAAGACGTTGACTTCCTGCCCGGCGACGGCCCAACCAGCGGTATCTCCGTCACCCTGTCCGCCGGAACCCTGCAGGCCATCCGTGAGCGGGTCGGCAAGCGGGGCGTATCGGCGTACCTGGAGAAGGCGGCCCAGCGGCAGATCGAGCGGGACAACCTGGACGAGCTGATCGCGCACTTCGACGAGGTGCACGGCCCGGCCGACCCCGAGGCCGTGGCAGCCAAACGTGCCCGACTGACCGGCGGCGCCTCAAATGCCGGGGCGGCCGCGTGAGCGGTGCCCTAGTCCTGGACAGCGAGGGCCTGGCAAAGGCCGTACAGCGTGATCGGGAAATCCACGAGTGGCTGACGGCGGCTCGCGACGCGGACCTGCCGGTGATCACCTCAGCAGCCGTGCTGGTTGAGGTGATCCACCCGAAGATCAACGATGCCGCACTGAAGTGGACGCTGTCCCGCCTGAGCGTCGAGCCGGTGACCCAGGCCGTCGCGCAATCCGCTGCCGCGTTGCTGCGTACAGCGGGGTTGCACGGCCATAAGTACGCAATCGACGCCATGCTGTGTGCGACCGCCCTACAGCATCCCGGCCGGGTGACGATCCTGACGTCCGATGTAGAAGACATCGCTCTGCTCACTGCCGGACATCCACGCGTGAGTTCGGAGAAGGTCTGAGCCGAGGCGCTTTGCAGAGATGGTGCTCGCTGTGCGGAGATCGTCCTGAAATTGATCGTGCTGGTTGTTCCCGCCTGTCCTCATGCCCCGCTTCAGGGCGAGCGCTTGGAAAAGGTCCTCGTGACGCGCCCCACGTCACCAGTGCGACCAAGCGGCGATCATATGGACGTCGACTGCGGCACATTCGCCGCCGGGGCATCGAGACAAGACCTTGGCCCGCGCCGTGAAACTGCTCGGTTGATATCAACGGCCAGTTCGTCTGGGGCAGATCACCCAGTACCTCGCCGGTGGCTGCGCCCTCATCGACAGGTAGGAAGCCACCACAGCCCTGCAAAGGGCGCCCTGATGGAGTCGGCCATGGACGCCCGCCGCCTCGGGCATGACATGGTGGCGGACAGGGACATCGGGCACGCTCTCTTGAAGTTGAGCCCAGGTTCGCGCGGCACTCGAGGCCCTGACGCCTGCGTACGCCCGCGAACCCGGCAGAACTCGCCTCCCCACCAGCAGGGTCAGACTCGCGGACTACCCGGGCCAGCACGGCAGGAAGGCACGGCGTACCAATGCCCCACCGGCCGAGCTGTGGGATGCCCTGACGGACCGTGCTGCGCGGGGAGTCCCTGACTGCCCTGGCGGAATCGGCCAGGGACCGGGGGCATCTGAGGATCGCTGTGCAGCTGCTCGTGGCCGCGACCGAGGCGCGGGTATCACTCAGCGGGTTGGTCACGTCCGGGCGGACGGAGCCTGATCATTCGCGACGGCCTTCTCGGATGCCGTGGCCTCGGGTATGCGCCAGACGATGCGGACCTGCTCGCCGAGGGGGAGCGAGGGGCCGCTGATGTAGACGCGGTGTATGAGGTAGAGGACGGCCAGCTGGAAGGCCCCCGGCTCCATGTCGTCCACTGTCGACACTGTCGCCCGGCTCAGCTTGTTCACCTGACGGACGACACGGGGCTCCGTTTCGAGAGGCCCGAGCTCGGCGACGATCTCCGGTCCGAGTTCGCCGTCCTCGCGCATGGCCAGGATCGAGCGCCGCATCAGGTCGGGCTCGGCGTCGATCCGGTCGAGGATACGGGCGAGGAGGTAGTCGTGGAGCAGGTCGGCCTCGATCCGGCCGTGCTCTACAGGCTCCTCGTCCGTGCAGTCAGGGCACCCCGCGCACTCGACGGGGCCGATGGCGTCGTCCCCCGGCCCCTCGTCGGCCTCTCGGGTGGACATGAAGCACGAGGTCGCCCACATGATCTCGGACGGGCTGAGCTCCAGGTCCTCGGCGGTCCACAGATCGGGGTCCGGGGATTCACCGCCTTTTGTCTCCTCGGGTATGTCGATCCGGTTGCGCATCAGGGACTCCAGGGTGACGAGAACCGGTTCCCAGTCCTGGGCGCTGAGCAGCAGCGTCGCCACACGGTCCCCCGGGCGCTTCCAGAAGATGAGGTCCTCGTCGTAGCCGTTGACGAAGTGCAGAACGTGGTCCGCCGGGTCGAATTCGACGCCGGACATCTCGCCGAGGTGGGTGAGGACGGCCTGCCGATCTCGATAACGCCCGACGTAGCGGCGGGCTTGGGCGACGAAGGACTCCATGGTGGTGTCGTCCAGCACCGCGTTGGGGCTGACCCCGATGAAGCGCGGCGGACTCAGCGGACCGGACCGACGGAGCTGTTGGGTTCCGTTCGCCCAGTGCAGTTGTCTGGTGTCAGGGTCGTACACCACGCAGTAGACGGGGATGTTCCCGTTCGCCCAGGTGTCGCCGTGCTGGTCGACACGCACCGCGTAGCCGTTGCCTCGGCGCCGGCTGCTCCCACCCTTGACCTGAACCTTGATTGTGTCGCTCGTGAGATGCCCGTTGTGGGTGAAGGTGACGTAGAGGTCCTCGCCGAAATCGTTCTGCCCGGAAATTTCCTGAACGATGTGGTCGTGCTCTTCGAACAGGGAGCGCAGCGCGTTCACGGCGGCCTGCCCCACGCGCCGCCCTTTCGAGATCTTCGGCATATCGTCCTCCCCCGGAGCTCCCTCGCCGGACCCCGGCAGATCCGGGACGGCACCGTCCTTCGGCGTCCTGCCGCACGCCTCTGACATCCGGCCTGGGGAACGGCCGGGGGTTCACATGCCCAGCCTGGGAAGCCTCTCGCCGGGACACGGCCTTCCGGTGAACCATCTGGCACGCAATGATCACCAGGGACAGCAAGAAGGCCCGGGTCTCTGACCTGGGCCTTCTTCATGGAGCGGGTGACGAGAATCGAACTCGCGCTCTCAGCTTGGGAAGCTGATGTTCTACCATTAAACTACACCCGCGTAAGTACGGACATGATCCTCGCGGAGTCGGCGTCCGGACCTTGCTCACTGTACATCATCGCAGACCCCTGGTGCTCGGGCCCGGGGGTCTGAGCCCGTTTCAGGGGTGGGATCCGGCTGCGGGTGGGGCGAGTTGGGGCGTACCGTGGAGGCCTCGCGGAGGGCTCGGGGGAGGCCGGAGTGCCGCCTGGAGAGTCGTGTCTTTGATCCCGTAATGTGGCTTTTGTCGTCAGGGCGGTAAGCCCGACGAGGGTCTTGGGGAAGGGACTTAAGGGACTTGATGGAACGCACCGTCGTCCGCTGTGCGGATGGGCACGTCTTCAGCACCGCTTCGTTCCCGATGCAGCAGGCCGAGCGGCTCGGCCCCGGCCGGCTCATGAGGTGCCCCCGGTGTGCCCGGCTCCGCAGTGTGGTGCCGGTCGCCCTGGAGAAGCGCTAGCGCAGCAGCGGTATCAGGGACATCAGCGGTAACGACAGACAGCAGCAGTAACACACAGCCCGCGGTAACCAGGCGCGCGGAGCCGTCGCGATTGTCACGGCTCCGCGCGCCTTGCGTATCCTCGCTACGTGCTTCTCTCAGACAAGGACATCCGGGCCGAGATCGACGCCGGGCGGGTACGGATCGATCCCTACGACGAATCCATGGTGCAGCCGTCGAGCGTCGATGTTCGGCTGGACCGTTACTTCCGGGTGTTCGAGAACCACCGGTACCCGCACATCGACCCCTCGGTCGAGCAGCCCGATCTGACCCGGCTGGTCGAGCCGGAGGGCGACGAGCCGTTCATCCTGCACCCCGGGGAGTTCGTGCTCGCCTCCACGTACGAGGTCATCTCGCTGCCCGACGATCTCGCCTCCCGTCTCGAGGGGAAGAGCTCGCTCGGGCGGCTCGGGCTCGTCACGCACTCCACCGCCGGGTTCATCGACCCCGGCTTCAGCGGCCACGTCACCCTCGAGCTGTCCAACCTCGCCACCCTGCCGATCAAGCTCTGGCCCGGGATGAAGATCGGCCAGCTGTGCATGTTCCGGCTCAGCTCGCCCGCCGAGTTCCCGTACGGCAGCGAGCGCTACGGCTCCCGCTACCAGGGGCAGCGCGGGCCGACCGCCTCGCGGTCCTACGTCAATTTCCATCGGACCCAGGTGTGAGGGCAGCCACAGACATGAGTGACGTTCGGGAGAACCTGACCTACGAGCGGTTCGGCCTCGCCGTCCGCGAGCTCGCGCAGACCATCGCCGACGACGGGTACGAGCCCGACATCGTGCTCAGCATCGCCCGGGGCGGGGTGTTCGTCGCGGGCGGTCTCGCGTACGCCCTCGACTGCAAGAACATCCACCTCGTGAACGTCGAGTTCTACACCGGGGTGGGGACCACGCTGGAAATGCCGGTCATGCTGGCACCCGTCCCCAATGTGATCGACTTCTCCGACAAGAAGGTGCTGATCACCGACGACGTCGCCGACACCGGCAAGACGCTCAAGCTCGTGCGCGACTTCTGTCTCGACACCGTCGCCGAGGTGCGCTCCGCGGTGATCTATGAGAAGTCCCACTCCCTCGTGAAGTGCGAGTACGTCTGGAAGCGGACCGACGACTGGATCAACTTCCCGTGGAGCGTCGAGGCGCCCGTGGTGAAGCGGGCCGGGCAGGTGCTGGACGCCTGAGCACACCGGGCATGTGAAAGGGCCCCCGGCACCTCAGCGCCGGGGGCCCTTTCACATGCCCGGGAAAACTAGAACGTGCCCAGCTTCACGATCGACAGCAGCGCGATCAGCTGGATCGCCGACGCCCCCAGCGCCCTCGGCCAGGGCAGGTCGTGGGAGCGGGAGACCATCAGGGTCAGCAGGGCGCCCGCACCGATCCAGGTGGCCCAGCCGAGCAGTTGGACGAAGGTCGCGTCGCCGCCGAAGAACATGGCGACCAGCAGCCGTGGCGCGTCCGTGAGCGCGGTGATCAGCATGGACAGGCCGACCGTCGGCTGCCAGGCGCCGTCGCCGCCGAGCTGACGGGCCAGGGTGTGGGTGACCACGCCCAGGACGAACAGGCCGAGCACCATCACGACCGCCGTGATCAGCACGATCGGCACCGCGTTGGCGAGCGTGGCGCCGATGGCGTCCTTGCGGGCGTTGTCGAAGCCGAAGACGGCCAGCAGGCCGTAGAGGAAGGTCGTGATGAGCGCCGGGGCCCACATCGTGTAGTCGCGCATGCGCAGGAAGGTCTGGTCGGGGGAGAGGATGATCCCCTTCAGCAGCTCCTTCCAGTGCAGCCGCGGGCCCAGCGGGGCGGCGGGCGCCGCGGCCGAGCCGGCCTGGTAGGTCGCGCCCTGCGTGTAACGGGCGGCCTCGTCGATCGAGAACGCCTGGGTGCGGCCCGGGTTGTCGGCCCCGTACGGGTCGTGACCGGGAGCGCCGGCGCCCGGGTAGCCGCCGTCGTCCCCGAAGTACTCCGGCCCGTCGTCGGCCGGGCCCGGGTAGCCGTAGGACTGTCCCGGCCGGCCGTACGGCTGCTGCCCCTGTTGCGGGTACGACCGCTGTCCCGGCTGCCGGTACGACTGCTGCGGGTGCGGCCGCTGCGGTGCCTGCGGGTAGCCGTACGCGGGCCCCGCGGGCTGCCCGTACGACGGTCCCGGCTGCCCGTGCTGCGGTCCGGGCCGGCCGTACGACGGTCCCTGCGGCGCCTGCTGTCCTTGGGGGGTGCGGTTGTCCCGGCCCCCGCGTCCGATCCTGAATCCAGCCACGTCATCGAACGTACCTGGTCCCGGAGAGTGACGTGCCGGGCCCGGGCATCCGGGCCCGGCTTTGCGGCCGACCTGTGACATCCCCTAAGGGACCGTCAGCGACTCGACGAGGGGGCGGTCAGGGGTATCCCCCGGTTTCCCGCGCCGCGGGGTGCCGCCGCCTGACCACCTGGTGAGGGCGAGCGCGGTGCCGGTGGGCGAGGATGGTGCCATGAGCGTAGTGAAGATCAACGTGCTGACCGTGCCCGTCGAGCAGCGGGAGGTTCTGGAGAAGCGGTTCGCCTCCCGGGCCCACGCGGTGGAGAGCTCCGACGGCTTCGAGTGGTTCGAGCTGCTGCGTCCCGTCGAGGGCACCGACACCTACCTCGTCTACACGCGCTGGCGTGACGAGGAGTCCTTCCAGGCGTGGATGGAGGGGCCGATGAAGTCCGCGCACCAGGGGGGCGGGGAGGGCGCCGAGCGCCCGAAGCCCGCGGCCTCCGGCTCCACCCTGTGGTCCTTCGAGGTGGTGCAGCAGGCGGGGCCGAAGGAGGCCTAGCCGAACGGCGTCACGCGGGTGGGGCGGTGCGGCGGACGGTCCCGGTCGACGCGGTCTTCGCGGCCACGACGACCGCCATGGCCACGACGACCGCCACGGCCACGGCGGCGACGGGATGCCCGGTGCCGTACCGGCCGCTGCCCCGCCACCCGGCCGGGCCGGGCAGGGCCGCGTTCCCGCCCCTGTGGAGGCCCGGCCCCTTCGCCTCACCGTTGTTGCCCGCTGACCGTCTCGAAAGGCATCGGCACCATGGACGAGCGACAGCAGCACACCGACGGCTCGCTGGAGGAGGCGGCGGAGGTGTTCCAGCGGCTGCGGCCGCGGCTGTTCGGTGTCGCCTACCGCATCCTGGGCAGCGTCGCGGAGGCCGAGGACGTCGTCCAGGAGGTGTGGGTGCGCTGGCAGGGCGCCGACCGGGGCGCGGTGCTGGACCCCGGGGCGTTCCTCGCGACGGTCGCCACCCGGCTGGCCGTCAACGTGGCCCAGTCGGCGCGGGTCCGCCGTGAGGCCTATGTGGGGCCGTGGCTGCCGGAGCCCGTGGACACCAGCGTGGATCCGCAGGTCGGCGCGGAGCGTGGCGAGGCGCTGGAGCTGGCCGTGCTGGTGGTCCTGCAGAAGCTGAACCCGGTCGAGCGGGCGGCCTATGTGCTGCGCGAGGCGTTCGCGTACTCGTACGGCGAGATCGCGGGCATGCTGGAGCTGAGCCAGGCCAACGCGCGGCAGATCATCAGCCGGGCCCGCAAGCGCCTGTCCGCCGAGCGCCGCGAGCCGGTGGAGGCGGCACAGCACCGGCGGCTGGTCGAGGCCTTCGTCGCCGCCGCGCGGCAAGGTGACGTGGCCGCCCTGGAGAGCCTGCTGGCGGCCGACGCCGTCGCCTACGCGGACGGCAACGGCATGCGCGGTGTGGCCCGGCTGGCGGTCGTGGGGGCCGGGCGCGTGGCCAGGATCAGCGCGTTCACCCGGAAGTTCTTCCCCGGCGCCGGGTACGGCGTCGTCGAGGCCAACGGCCGGCCCGGCATACGTCTGGTGCAGAACGGGGTCACCGTCGCCCTGGTCGGTGTCACGGCCGGGCCGGACGGCATCGACGGGCTGTACTGGATCCTGGCCCCCGCCAAGCTGCGGGCCTACGAGCGTTCCGCTCACAGGCCCGCAGGCCGCCCGTGACGCACGCGCCACACCGGCTCGTCGGCCGCCCCTGACGCACCAGCGGCGGCCGGCCGTCGGCTAGTTCCGGTTGAGCCAGTCCTCGTAGCGGGTGGTGGCGATGTGGGCGGTGGCGTCGCCGACGAGTACGTCGGGCATGCCCGCGAACGGTCCGGCGGTCTCGTCGGTGACGACGGTACGGCCGTCCGGCTTCGCCGCCAGGGTGATCTCGGCGAGCCGGTCGAGCCGCTGGATCTCGGGGCCCGCGATGTTGCGCACACCGTACGACGGCTCGGCCTGCGCGGCCTCCGCGACGGCGGTGGCGACGTCGGTGGAGGCCATGGGACGCAGCCGCACTGACGGCAGGTGGACCTCCGTGCCCTCGGTGCACATGTCCATCACCGGAGCGATGAACTCGAAGAACTGCGTGGCACGCACGATGCTGTAGGGCACGCCGCTGTCGCGCACGGCCTCCTCCTGGGCGACCTTGGCCCGGTAGTAGCCGTAGTCGGGGACCTGGTCGACGCCGACGATGGACAGCGTGACGTGGTGGCGCACGCCCGCCTCCTTCTCGGCCGCGAACAGGTTCCGCGCCGAGCGGGTGAAGAAGTCCAGCGCGGGCTCGGTGTCGAAGGAGGGGGAGTTCGACACGTCCACGACCACGTCGGCGCCCTTGAGGGCGTCTGCCAGGCCCTCGCCGGTGAGGGCGTTCACCCCCGTGGAGGGAGCGGCCGGCAGGGGCTCGTGACCGCCCTCGCGCAAGCGCGCGACCACCTGTGAGCCGATGAGCCCCGTACCGCCGACAACCACGATCTTCATCACTGTCTCCGTTCACTGACTGGGCCCTCGCGGCGGGTCCGGCGACATCCGCCGGACCCGGTGCGTGGGCACGTACACCAGCAGGACAGGGCAGCGGACGGATCTGTGACAGCCGGGCCGCGCAGCAGCAGCGCAGGACGCCCCAGCGGCCCCGGCCCCGGCTCCGGCGCCCGGCACGCCGTTGCCGTCCGCCAAGGCCGACCCCCGTACGACGACCCGGTCGTCCGTACGCGAACGGCGCCCCCTGCCTGTGCGTTGCAGGGGGCGCCGTTCGGGTCGTGGAGCCGCGTGTCACTTCACCGGCTCGGGCTCCGGCTCGGTCTCGCTCTCCGTCTCGCCGGCCGGGTCGACCGGGGTCCGCACCGAGTCGAGCAGCAGCTGGGCCACGTCCACGACCTGGATGGACTCCTTGGCCTTGCCCTCGTTCTTCTTGCCGTTGACCGAGTCGGTCAGCATGACGAGGCAGAACGGGCAGGCGGTGGAGACGATGTCCGGGTTGAGGGAGAGGGCCTCGTCGACGCGCTCGTTGTTGATGCGCTTGCCGATCCGCTCCTCCATCCACATCCGGGCGCCGCCGGCGCCGCAGCAGAAGCCGCGCTCCTTGTGGCGGTGCATCTCCTCGTTGCGCAGGCCCGGGACCTTGCCGATGATCTCGCGCGGGGGCGTGTAGATCTTGTTGTGGCGGCCCAGGTAGCACGGGTCGTGGTAGGTGATGATGCCCTCGACCGGGGTGACCGGGATCAGCTTGCCCTCGTCCACCAGGTGCTGCAGCAGCTGGGTGTGGTGGATGACCTCGTAGTCGCCGCCGAGCTGCGGGTACTCGTTGCCGATCGTGTTCAGGCAGTGCGGGCAGGTGGCGACGATCTTCTTCGCCGACTTCGGCTTCCTGGACTCCGGCGTGACGTTGCCGTCCTCGTCGGTCTCCTCGCCGAAGGCCATGTTCAGCGCGGCCACGTTCTCCATGCCGAGCTCCTGGAACAGGGGCTCGTTGCCGAGGCGGCGGGCGGAGTCACCGGTGCACTTCTCGTCGCCGCCCATGATCGCGAACTTGACGCCCGCGATGTGCAGCAGCTCGGCGAAGGCCTTGGTGGTCTTCTTGGCGCGGTCCTCCAGGGCGCCGGCGCAGCCGACCCAGTACAGGTACTCGACCTCGGTGAGGTCCTCGATGTCCTTGCCGACGACCGGGACCTCGAAGTCGACCTCCTTGGTCCACTCCAGGCGCTGCTTCTTGGCCAGGCCCCAGGGGTTGCCCTTCTTCTCCAGGTTCTTGAGCATCGTGCCCGCCTCGGAGGGGAAGGCGCTCTCGATCATGACCTGGTAGCGGCGCATGTCGACGATGTGGTCGACGTGCTCGATGTCCACCGGGCACTGCTCGACGCAGGCGCCGCAGGTGGTGCAGGACCACAGCACGTCCGGGTCGATGACGCCGTTCTCCTCGGCGGTGCCGATCAGCGGCCGCTCGGCCTCGGCGAGCGCCGTGGCGGGGACGTCCTTCAGCTGCTCCTCGGAGGCCTTCTCCTCGCCCTCCATGGTCTTGCCGCCGCCGGCCAGCAGGTACGGCGCCTTGGCGTGCGCGTGGTCCCGCAGGGACATGATCAGCAGCTTCGGGGAGAGCGGCTTGCCGGTGTTCCAGGCCGGGCACTGCGACTGGCAGCGGCCGCACTCGGTGCAGGTGGAGAAGTCCAGCAGGCCCTTCCAGGAGAACTGCTCGACCTGGGAGACACCGAAGACGTCGTCCTCGCCCGGGTCCTCGAAGTTGATCGGCCTGCCGCCGGAGGTCATGGGCTGCAGGGCGCCGAGGGCGGTCTCACCGGTGGCGTTGCGCTTGAACCAGATGTTCGGGAAGGCGAGGAAGCGGTGCCAGGCCACACCCATGTTGGTGTTGAGCGAGACCGTGATCATCCAGACCATGGTCGTGCCCAGCTTGATCATGGCGGTGAAGTAGGTCAGGTTCTGCAGCGTGGAGAGGCTGAGCCCCTTCAGGGCCAGGATCAGCGGGTACGAGGCGAAGTACGCGGCCTCGTAGTGGTCCACGTGGTGCTGGGCGCCCTCCAGACCGCGCAGGGCGTAGATCGCCAGGCCGATGATGAGGATGACGTACTCGACGAAGTACGCCTGGCCCATCTTGGAGCCCGCGAACCGGGACTTGCGGCCGGGGCGGGACGGCAGGTTCAGCAGGCGGATGACCATCAGCGTGATGATGCCCAGGGTGGTCATCGAGCCGATGAACTCGATGTACAGCTCGTAGGGCAGGAAGTCGCCGACGACGGGGAGCGTCCAGTCGGCCTGGAAGAGCTGCCCGTAGGCGTTGATGATGGTCGGCGGCAGCGTCAGGAAGCCGATGGCCACGAACCAGTGGGCGAAGCCGATGATCCCCCACCGGTTCATACGGGTGTGGCCGAGGAACTCCCGGACCAGGGTCACGCTGCGCTGGTACGGGTTGTCGGTACGGGAGCCGGCGGGGACGGGCTGGCCCAGCTTGAAGTACCTGACGAACTGACCGATGGCGCGGGCGAGCAGAGCAACGCCGACCACGGTCAGGACCAGCGACACGATGATCGCGGCGAGTTGCATGGGGGCTCCTGAGGCGGCCTCGAAATTACTAAGCGGTAACTTATGCAGTCGGTCTGAGACTACCCCCATCTTCCGGCGGGATGCAGCCGGGCGCGGGGTGATGCGCATCATCCCACGGCTGATCGGATCGTGTTATTCGTACCTAATTGCTCCTTTCGCCCCTACCTTAGAGCCGTGCTCTACGGGATCGCCGCCGCTACCGCCGCCCTGCTCCTCGCCGCCTTGCTCTCGGCGCTGCTCAGGGTGCCCGCGCTGCGGGCGGGCATCGTCGACCGGCGCCGCCAGCGGCGGCTGCCGCTGCTCGGCGGGCTCGCCGTGGTGGTCGTCACCTGTCTCGTCGCCTGGGTGGGGCAGCGCACCGCGATCGCGCCGCTCGGGGACGGGGTCGACCGGCTGCTGGTCGCCGCCGCCTCGGTGGCCGCGCTGGGCCTGGTCGGCGACGTCTGGCGGATCCGCGCGCGCGTGCTCGTCGCGGGGACGGCCGTGGCGGCGGCCTGTGTGGTGCCGTACCAGGAGACGGGCGTGCTGGGCGGGATCCTCGCGGTGGGCTGGATCGTCCTCGCCACCCTCGCCTTCAGGGGGCTCGACCACGCGGACGGGCTCGCGGGGACCGTCGGGGTCGTCACCGCGTTCGGGGCGGGGGCCTGCGCGGCCGCGGAACTGATGGACGGGCTCGCGGTCCTGCTGAGCGTTCTCGCCGCCGCCCTGACCGGCTTCCTCATGCACAACTGGCATCCGGCGCGGATCGGGCTCGGCGCCTGCGGCTCGCTGTTCACCGGGTTCCTGCTGTCGTCGTCCCTCGTCTTCACGCGCGCGGGGTACGGGCTCGTGCCGAGCGTGGCGGTGATGTTCTGCCTCAGCGCGGTGGCCCTCGCCGACGCCGTCCTCGTGGTCCTCGCCCGGCGGCTGGCCCGGCGCCCGCTGCTGCGGCGCGGCCCCGACCATCTCGTGCACCGGCTGCGCCCCCTCGGGCTCACCCCGCAGGGCTCCGTCGTGCTCCTGTCGGCCGGCACCTTCTCCTCGGTGCTCGTCGGGGTGCTCGTGCACACCGGATGGACGGGCGAGGGGGCGGTGCTGTGGGTGGCCGGAGGGGTTCTGCTGGTCGTCGGCGTGATCCTTCGCATCCCTGTCCAGCAACCCCGGCGGATGCCGTCTACGCAGGTCAGCGGCCAGTTGCGTGTAAGGAACGGATAAGACTTGAGCCCCATCGACTCAGGTCTGTTGACCCGGGGGGAGCCGTCGTGCACACTTGAGTCCGTTCCACTCAAGTCAGCTGGAGGAATCAACCATGGCACGTGCGGTCGGCATCGACCTGGGCACGACTAACTCCGTCGTCAGCGTTCTGGAGGGCGGCGAGCCCACCGTCATCACCAACGCCGAAGGCGCCAGGACCACGCCGTCCGTCGTCGCCTTCGCCAAGAACGGTGAGGTGCTCGTCGGCGAGGTCGCCAAGCGGCAGGCGGTCACGAACGTGGACCGGACCATCCGCTCGGTGAAGCGTCACATGGGCACCGACTGGAAGATCCAGCTCGACGGCAAGGACTTCAACCCGCAGCAGATCTCCGCGTTCATCCTGCAGAAGCTGAAGCGGGATGCCGAGGCCTACCTGGGCGAGAAGGTGACCGACGCGGTCATCACCGTCCCCGCCTACTTCAACGACTCCGAGCGTCAGGCGACCAAGGAGGCCGGTGAGATCGCCGGTCTGAACGTCCTGCGCATCGTCAACGAGCCTACCGCCGCCGCGCTGGCCTATGGCCTCGACAAGGACGACCAGACGATCCTCGTCTTCGACCTCGGTGGCGGCACCTTCGACGTCTCGCTGCTGGAGATCGGCGACGGCGTCGTCGAGGTGAAGGCCACCAACGGTGACAACCACCTCGGTGGTGACGACTGGGACCAGCGCGTCGTCGACTACCTGGTCAAGCAGTTCCAGTCCGGTCACGGCGTGGACCTGTCCAAGGACAAGATGGCCCTCCAGCGCCTCCGTGAGGCCGCCGAGAAGGCCAAGATCGAGCTGTCCTCCTCCACCGAGACCTCGATCAACCTGCCCTACATCACCGCGTCCGCCGAGGGCCCGCTGCACCTGGACGAGAAGCTCACCCGGGCCCAGTTCCAGCAGCTGACGGCCGACCTGCTGGAGCGCTGCAAGACGCCGTTCCACAACGTCATCAAGGACGCCGGCATCTCCATCAACGAGATCGACCACGTCGTCCTCGTCGGTGGCTCCACCCGCATGCCCGCCGTCGCCGAGCTCGTCAAGGAGCTGACCGGCGGCAAGGAGGCCAACAAGGGCGTGAACCCGGACGAGGTCGTCGCCATCGGCGCCTCGCTCCAGGCCGGTGTCCTCAAGGGCGAGGTCAAGGACGTCCTGCTGCTCGACGTCACCCCGCTGTCCCTCGGTATCGAGACCAAGGGCGGCATCATGACCAAGCTGATCGAGCGCAACACGACCATCCCGACCAAGCGCTCCGAGATCTTCACCACGGCCGAGGACAACCAGCCGTCGGTGCAGATCCAGGTCTACCAGGGCGAGCGCGAGATCGCGGCGTACAACAAGAAGCTCGGCATGTTCGAGCTGACCGGTCTGCCGCCGGCGCCGCGTGGCGTCCCGCAGATCGAGGTCTCCTTCGACATCGACGCCAACGGCATCATGCACGTCACGGCGAAGGACCTCGGCACCGGCAAGGAGCAGAAGATGACCGTCACCGGCGGCTCCTCGCTGCCGAAGGACGAGGTCGACCGCATGCGCCAGGAGGCCGAGCAGTACGCGGAGGAGGACCACCGCCGCCGCGAGGCCGCCGAGACCCGCAACCAGGGCGAGCAGCTCGTCTACCAGACCGAGAAGTTCCTCAAGGACAACGAGGACAAGGTCCCGGGCGAGATCAAGACCGAGGTCGAGGAGGCCGTCGCCGAGCTGAAGGAGAAGCTCAAGGGCGAGGACACCGCCGAGATCCGCACCGCCACCGAGAAGGTCGCGGCCGTCTCGCAGAAGCTGGGCCAGGCCATGTACGCCGACGCCCAGGCCGCGCAGGCCGGCCCGGAGGGTGCCGCCGCCGGTGGCGCCAAGGCCGCCGACGACGACGTCGTGGACGCCGAGATCGTGGACGACGAGCGCAAGGACGGTGCCGCGTGACGGAGGAGACCCCGGGCTTTGAGGAGAAGCCCGACGTCCCCTCCGGCGCCACCTCCGACGACGCCGAGCCGAAGGCCGCCTCCTCCGAGAAGGGGGCGGCCCCGGCCGGGGACGGAACCGAAAGTGCCGGTCTGGTGGCCCAGCTGGACCAGGTGCGCACCGCGCTGAACGAGCGCACGGCGGACCTCCAGCGCCTCCAGGCCGAATACCAGAACTACCGCCGACGCGTCGAGCGGGACCGGATCACGGTCAAGGAGATCGCCATCGCGAACCTCCTGACCGAGCTCCTGCCCGTGCTCGACGACATCGGCCGCGCGCGGGAACACGGCGAACTGGTCGGCGGCTTCAAGTCGGTGGGCGAGTCGCTGGAGACCGTCGCGGCCAAGCTGGGCCTGCAGCAGTTCGGCAAGGAGGGCGAGCCCTTCGACCCGACCATCCACGAGGCCCTGATGCACAGTTACGCGCCGGACGTCACCGAGACGACCTGCGTGGCGATCCTGCAGCCCGGGTATCGCATCGGCGAGCGCACCATCCGCCCCGCGCGGGTGGCCGTCGCCGAGCCGCAGCCCGGCGCGCAGACCGTCAAGGCCGAGGGCGCCGAGGACACCACCGAGGCGAAGCAGGCCGACGACAAGGAGAACGGTGGCCCGGACGAGGGCTGACGTGAAGACCACTGAGGGGAAGGAGGGACGTCGGGGATGAGCACCAAGGACTTCATCGAGAAGGACTACTACAAGGTCCTCGGCGTCCCCAAGGACGCCACCGAGGCCGAGATCAAGAAGGCGTACCGGAAGCTCGCCCGCGAGTTCCACCCGGACGCCAACAAGGGCAACGCCAAGGCCGAGGAGCGCTTCAAGGAGATCTCCGAGGCGAACGACGTCCTCGGCGACCCCAAGAAGCGCAAGGAGTACGACGAGGCTCGCGCCCTGTTCGGCAACGGCGGCTTCCGCCCCGGGCCGGGCGCCGGCGGCTCCTTCAACTTCGACCTGGGCGACCTCTTCGGAGGCGGCGGGACCACCACCCAGGGCGGAGGCTTCGGGGGCGGCATCGGTGACGTCTTCGGGGGCCTGTTCAACCGCGGCGGCACCGCCGGCACGCGTACCCAGCCCCGGCGCGGCCAGGACATCGAGTCCGAGGTCACGCTGAGCTTCACGGAGGCCATCGAGGGCGCCACGGTGCCCCTGCGGATGTCCTCCCAGGCGCCCTGCAAGGCCTGCTCGGGCACCGGCGACAAGAACGGCACACCGCGCGTGTGCCCGACCTGTGTCGGCACCGGGCAGGTCGCCCGGGGCTCCGGCGGCGGCTTCTCGCTCACCGACCCCTGCCCCGACTGCAAGGGCCGCGGCCTGATCGCCGAGCACCCCTGCATGGAGTGCAAGGGCAGCGGCCGCGCCAAGTCCTCGCGGACCATGCAGGTCCGCATCCCGGCCGGAGTCACCGACGGCCAGCGGATCCGGCTGCGCGGCAAGGGCGCGCCCGGCGAGCGGGGCGGACCGGCGGGCGACCTGTACGTGGTCGTGCACGTCGGCGAGCACCCGGTGTTCGGGCGCAAGGGAGACAACCTCACGGTGACCGTCCCGGTGACCTTCGCCGAGGCCGCGCTCGGCGGCGAGGTGCGGGTCCCCACCCTGGGCGGCCCGCCCGTCACCCTGAAACTGCCGCCCGGCACGCCCAACGGCCGCACCATGCGCGCCCGGGGCAAGGGCGCGGTCCGCAAGGACGGCACCCGCGGCGACCTGTTGGTCACCGTCGAGGTGCGTGTGCCCAAGGACGTGTCGGGGAAGGCTCGTGACGCGCTCGAGGCGTATCGCGAGGCGACCGCGGGCGAGGATCCGCGGGCGGAGCTGTTCGAGGCCGCGAAGGGAGACTGAGAGAGATGGACGGCCGTCGACGTAACCCGTATGAACTGACCGAGGAGACCCCGGTCTACGTCATCTCGGTGGCGGCCCAGCTCTCCGGACTCCACCCGCAGACGCTGCGCCAGTACGACCGCCTGGGCCTGGTCTCCCCGGACCGCACCGCGGGCCGGGGCCGCCGCTACTCGGCCCGCGACATCGAACTGCTGCGCACCGTCCAGCAGTTGTCGCAGGACGAGGGCATCAACCTGGCCGGCATCAAGCGCATCATCGAACTGGAGAACCAGGTCGCCGCGCTGCAGTCCCGCGTCGCGGAGCTGGAGGCGGCCCTGGACGGCGCGGCGGCCGCGATGCAGCAGCGCGAGGCCGCCGTCCACGCCTCCTACCGCCGCGACCTGGTCCCGTACCAGGAGGTCCAGCAGACCAGCGCGCTGGTGGTGTGGCGGCCGAAGCGGCAGCAGGACTGACGCGGGACCGAGTGGACCACCAGGGGCCGGCAGAAGCGATTCCGCCGGCCCCTTCGCCGTACCTGCCGGCGGTGCACCACGCTCCGGCACCTCCACCGAGCCGCCCGCCTCTTCGGCCGAGAATGTTCGGTCGGGTGTGCGAGGCAGGCGGGCGTCGGTGAAGGGTCCGTAACGGGGGCATGAAGGGGGATTCGCGTAGTCTTTCCAGGCCTTCACGGGCTGCGCGGAGCGTGATGTTGCCATCTCGTTAAGTGGTTCCGCTTGACGCCGGGTGCGGCCTACGCGTTGTCTTTTCAGACACCTGGGTCGTATAGCTGCCCTACGTCCGGAACGCACCTGAAGTGAGCCCTCGAATGCGTCGTATCGCCATATCCGTGGCCGCATCCACGATGACCCTCTCGCTCGCCGGTTGTGGCGTGCTGGGAGCGACGGGGGACGGCGCGAGCGCGAGCCCGAGCAAGGGCAACGACATCACCGTGGGCCTGCTGCTGCCGGAGAAGGCCAACACCCGCTACGACAAGTTCGACTACCCCATCATCAAGAACAAGGTGGCCGAACTCACCGGCAAGCAGGGCAAGGTGGAGTACGCCAACGCCGACGCGGACGCCTCCCAGCAGGCCTCGCAGATGCAGAAGATGATCGACGAGAAGGTCGACATCATCATGATCGACGCGGTCGACTCGCACGCCATCGCCCCCGAGGTGAAGAAGGCCAAGGACGCGGGCATTCCGGTCATCGCCTACGACCGTCTCGCCGAGGGCCCGATCGACGCCTACGTCTCCTTCGACAACGAGCTCGTCGGCGAGGTGCAGGGCCGCACCCTGCTGGAGGCCCTCGGCTCGGCCGACAGCTCCAACAAGATCGTCATGGTGAACGGCTCGCCCACCGACCCCAACGCCAAGCAGTTCAAGCAGGGCGCGCTCTCCGAGCTGACCGGCAAGGTGACGATCGCGGCGACGTACGACACCACGGACTGGAAGCCGGAGCTCGCCCAGACCGAGATGGCCAGGGCCATCAGCGCGATCGGCAAGAACAACATCGCCGGCGTCTACGCCGCCAACGACGGCATGGCCGGCGGTGTCATCAAGGCCCTGAAGGCCGCCGGCGTCACGAACCTGCCCCCGGTCACCGGCCAGGACGCGGAACTCGACGCCGTCCAGCGGATCGTGGCCGGTGAGCAGTACATGAGCGTCTACAAGGCCTACCCGGACGAGGCCGAGGCCGCCGCGCAGATGGCCGTCGCCAGGGTCCGCAGCCAGGACATCCAGTTCGACGCGCTCACCCAGGACAAGGTCGACAGCCCCACCACCAAGGCCATCCCGTCCAAGCTGATCCAGCCGGTCGCCCTGACCAAGGGCAACATCAAGTCCACGGTCCTCGCGGACGGCATCTACACCGTGGCCGACATCTGCACGCCCAAGTACAAGGCTGCGTGCACGGCGCTCGGCCTGAAGTAGGCGTCCGAAGGCGTACGGGGCTGCGCGGCGCCCCGTCCCGCGCCACCCCCGTGGGCGCGGGACGGGTCCCCTCCGGGTGTGCCGGTGACACCTGGGGGAAGTGGGACCAACGATGCCGTGACGTGGTCCGGGCCACCACCATCAGCTTGTTGCAATGCGAGGGGCGGAGCCTGGCCGATACCCGGACATAACTGCGTTTAACGGCGGCCCTGTTGTGGAGAGCCGTGTTGCGGACCCGGTCGGCGCCGCGCATAGTTGCGCTGCGGAAGTGGCAGCACACCGGGGGTGAAATGGGCGATGGCCGGGCGCGGGGCGGAGGAACATCCACACGGCGCCGACCGACTGTGCGCGGCCGGCGACCGGGTCTATTCCCGGGCCGTACGCCGGGGGCGCGTGCCGCGCACTGATGCCGAGGCGGTGCCCTGCCTGCTGGAACTGGCCCTGCTGCACCCGGATCCCGACGACATGGACTGGCTGGTGCCGACCTCCCCGCAGGAGGTCATGACCAGGCTGCTGCGCGGGGTCTACGACGAGGTCAGCGAGAGCCAGCGGCGGGTGGGCTCGGCGGTGGCCGCCTTCGAGTGGTACGCCGGACTCGGCCGTCAGCTGGGCGCACTGGCCGCACCGGCCGAGGGCAGCGCGATCCGGGTGCTGGACGGGCTCTCCCGGATCCAGGCCGCGATGGACGAGGCGACCGAGGCGTGCACGACCGAGGTGCTCACCGTGCAGCCCGGCGGCATCCGCCGGGAGGCCGAGCTGACCGAGGGGCTGCACCGGGCACTGGCCCTGCGCGGCCGGGGCGTGCGCATGCGCGACCTGTACACGCACGTGGCCCGGCACGGCCAGGGTCTGCTCAACTACCTGGAGCTGATGGGCGACACGGTCGAGGCCCGCACCCTGGACGAGGTGATCGACCGGCTCATCCTGTTCGACCGAACGGTGGCCTTCATCCCGGCCAACGCCGACCGCACGATGGCCCTGGAACTGCGTCACCCGGCCCTGGTCGAATACCTGGTGACGGTCTTCGAGCGGCTCTGGCGCCTCGCCATCCCGCTGACGGCCCCCCTCCCCGACACCGGCATCGAGGGCATCTCGCACCGCGAGCAGTCCATCGCCGCGCTGCTCGCCGAGGGCCACCAGGACGCCGTGATCGCCGAGCGGCTCGGCATCAGCGTGCGCACCTGCCGGGCCCATATCGCCCGGCTGTCGGAGACCCTCGGCGCGGCCAGCCGTACCCAGCTGGGCGTGCGGATCGCCCAGGTCGGCCTGGACGGCCACCGCGGGCCCGGCCTGCCGGCCGGCGCGCTCACGGTTCCTGATCAAGAATCCCCGAGCGTGCGATGAGATAGCCCAGCTGGGCCCGGCTGTCGCTGCCCAGGGTGGCGGCGAGCTTGGCGATGTGCAGGCGGGCGGTTCGGATGTTCATGCCGAGGCGGTCGGCGATGACGGCGTCGGTGTGCCCCTCGACGAGCAGGGTGGCGATGGCGCGCTGGCGGGGCGTGACGCCGTTCACCGACGGCGGCTGCACCGCCTTCGGGAACATCGGCGTGGCCAGCCGCCAGAGCCGCTCGAAGGTCGTGACGAAGTACTTGATCAGCGCCGGGTGACGGACCTCCAGGGCGAGCGTGCCGTCGTCGGCGGCGGGCAGGAAGGCGACCTTGCGGTCGATCACGATGAGCCGGTCCGGCACCTCGTCGAGGCTGCGGGCCTCGGTGTCGCCGCGCCGGAAGTGCTCCAACGGCCCGTACACCTCCGGCACATGGCGCAGGGTGTGCTGGTAGAGGGTGCGGATACGGCCGCCGCGGTCCAGCAGCGCCTGATCGCGCCCGAAGGCGGTGTCGCGGGCCACCTCTCCGCGCGGGCCGGTGAGGCCGGCGTGCGGCTGGATGGTCAGGGACTCCTCGGTGGCGTCGACCATCGCGTCGGTGATGGCCCGGTTGATCTGCTCGGTGCCGCTGAGCAGCCGCAGCATCGCCGGCCCGGCGCCGGTGCCGGAGTCCTGCCGTACGTCGATCCGCAGGAGCGGCCCGAACCGCTCCACCAGCCGGTCCTCGCGCCGCCGTTCCTCGGCGACCCGTGCCGCGGAGGCGCGCAGCAGCCGGTGCAGTGCCGCGGTGGGCGCGACCGGTTCGAGCTGTCCGACGTCGTCCAGCGCCGGGTGGAGCAGGCCGAATCCGGTGAGACAGGGCACGTCGGCGGCCTCGCCGACGGGGATCCGCCCCTCCCGCAGGGCCCGCTCGTACACCTCCTCACCGGCGGCGCACAACTCCTCGACCCCGTGTTCCCGGTGCGTCACCGGCCCGCCTCCCCCTGGACGTCGAGGATCCCGGACCGCCCGATGAGGTAGCCCAGCTGGGCCCGGCTGTCGCTGCCCAGGGTGGCGGCGAGCTTGGCGATGTGCAGGCGGGCGGTGCGGATGTTCATGCCGAGTCTCTCCGCGATGTGGGCGTCGGTGTGGCCTTCGATCAGGAGGGCGGCGATGGCGCGCTGGCGGGGCGTGATGCCGTTCAGGGTGGGCGGCTGGGCGGCTACGGGGTACATGGGGGTGGCCAGGCGCCAGAGGCGGTCGAAGGCGGTGGCGAGGAACTCGACGAGGGCGGGATGGCGGATCTCCAGGGCGAGGGTGCGGTCGGCGTTGGCCGGGATGAAGGCCACCGCGCGGTCCACGACGATGAGGCGGTCGGTGATCTCGTCGAGGGTGCGGGCCTCGGCGGCGCCTCGCAGCTGCTCGTAGCGGGCGAGGACCGAGGGCGCGTGCCGGAGGGTGTGCTGGTAGAGCGTGCGGATACGGCCGCCGCGGTCGAGGAAGTCCTGGTCGCGGGCGAGTGCCTCGGCGCGTGCCTCGGCAGGCGTGCGGGTGTGGCTGATGTGCGGCTGGACGGCGAGCAGTTCGCCATGGCCGGCGGCCATGGCCCGGGTGATGGCCTGGCCGATGCGCGGGAGCCCGCTGAGGACGGCGACCGCCGGCGGGTCGTCGGCCCCGGCGTGCCGGCCGTCGATCCGCAGCAGGGGTTCGAACAGATCGGCCAGCCGGGCCTCGCGCCGCCGCTCGTCGGCGATGCGGTCCTCCGAGGCGCGCAGCAACCGGTGCAGGGCGACGGCGGGTGCGAGGGGCTCCAGTGTGTCCGGGGCCCCGGCCGACGGCCGCAGCAGGCCGAAGTCGACCAGGCAGGGCGCCCCCTCGGCGTCCCCGGCACGCAGGTGACCGTCTCGCAGCGCGCGTGCGTACAGCGCCGCTCCCTCGGCGCACAGGTCCTCCGCACCGTGTGCCACATGCGTGGCCCGGGCCATCGTGCCCTCCCTCCCGGACTCAGAGGTCCTGGTCCAGGATCCCCGACTGCGCTATGAGAAAGCCCAGCTGGGCCCGGCTGCCGCTGCCCAGGGCCGTCGCGAGCTTGGCGATGTGGGCGCGGCACGTGCGGACGTTCATGCCCAGGCGCCGGGCGATGGCCTCGTCCACGTGCCCCTCGACCAGCAGCTTGGCGATGGAGTGCTGGATCTCCGTGATGCCGTCGGGGGCGGTCTCGTAGGGGGCGCCGGCGCTCAGCGGGACCGCGCGGGCCCACATGAACTCGAAGACCTTGACCAGGTAGCGGACGAGCCCCGGATGCCGGAGTTCCAGGGCGATCTCCCCGTCGTCGCGCGTGGGGATGAAGGCCACGGTCTCGTCGCAGATGATCAGTCGCTCGACGAGTTCGTCGATGGTCCGGTACTCCACCTTGCCGTCGGTGAACTGGGCGACGTACGCGAGCGTCTCCGGGCTGTAGCGGGCCGGGTGCTGGTAGAGGGTGCGGATGCGGCAGCCGCGTTCGATCATCGGCCGGTCGCGCTCCAGTGCCTTGGTGAGGGTGTGCTCCAGTCGGCGGCGGCTCGGCTGGACAGTGAGCATCTCGGTCTGGCACTGGGAGGTGGCCAGATCCAGTGCCGCGTTGATGCGGTCGAGGCCCTCCAGCACGGTGATGGAGTGCGTGGTCGCCGTGGGCTGGGCACTGATGCTCATGAACGGCTCGAACGCGTCGGCCAGTTCGATGGACTGCCGCCTGCGCTGGCTGATCTCCTGCTCGATGGGGTTGAGCCGCTGGGCCAGGGCAATGGATGGGGGGACCGGACGCAGCCAGTTCGGGTCGTCGGGATCGGGATGAAGGAGGGCGAACTCCATCAGACACGGCGCGGGTTCCACCTCCGCACGGGCTAGGCGTCCCGTCCGGAGAGCGTTCCCGTAAAGGCGTCGCCCGTCCTCGCACAGGTCGGTCAGCCCGTGGGGATGTGTCCGCTTAGTCTCATTTATCGCCAAATCTCCACCCCCCAGGGTCCTGAACGTGCAGGAACATGATGCATCGTTTGTGTGGCCATGACGTGCCGGAATGGGCCATCGTCGTATTCGGACGGGGGAGAGGTGACCTTCAAATGAGGACGAAGCCGACTATGCATAAGAGAATGCTTCGCTCGGCGCTTGTCGCCGCCTTCTCCGCCGCGCTGGCCTTCGGAGTGATGACCGGTCATGCGGGCGCGAAGAGCGATGCCGCACAGGACAGCAGCTGGCTGGTCAAGGCCACGCCCGGCGACAGCAGTTGGGTGACCGCGGCGTCCGCCGCCCCGGGTGACAGCTCGTGGCTTGCTCCTGCCGACAGTTCGTGGGTCGCCCCCGCCGACAGCAGCTGGGCCGTGCGGTCATGACCACCCCACCCGACGACCGGTCCTTCCGCCGCGAAATGGCCACGGCGTACCGCTCCGGCTGGCACTTCATCGACCTGGTCACCGCCATCCCCCACAGCGGTGACTCGCTGATGGTGACCGTGTTCGGTGAGCCGGTCGTCGTGACGCGGGACGAGGACGAGGACGTGCGGGCGTACCGGTGCCTGCGCAAGCCGCGCGGTGCGCCACAGCCGGTGCGGTGTGCCGTCCGGTACGGAATGATCTTTGTGAACCTTGACCAGCGGGACCACCGGCTCGCCGAGCCGGCGGACCAGAACCTGAGGACCATCTCGGCCACCCCCCGCAGTGCCTGACGCGATTCCCCCGTCGTAAAAGATCGCTCAGGTGCTTCCCCCCGCAGCGGCGTCACCGTGACCTGAACACGGTGACGCCGCTGCAGTTTCCGGGATATTTCATGGCATGTCGCGCTATGGGCCCGACGCCAGGGTGGCTGAAAGTTTTCGGCCATCTCAGCGGTTCCCCAAGGTCCGCTCGACCGCGATCTCGATCACCACGCGCGCCGGATTCGGCCTCGGTGTCCGCTCGTAGCGTTCGGCATAGCGCCGTACCGCCTCCGCGACCCGTTCCGGTTCCGTGCGCACCCACGCCCGCCCCTCCAGCGTGGCCCAGCGCCGGCCGTCCACCTGGCACACCGCGACCCGGGCGCCCTCGGGCCCGGCCGCCAGGACGTGTCCGGCCTTCGCGCTCGACTTGCCGGTGATCACCCGGGCCAGCCCGGCTTCCGCGTCGTACGTCACCCCCACCGGCACCACATGCGGGCTGCCGTCGGGCCGGAGCGTCGTCAGGGTGCACAGGTGGCGTTCTCGCCAGAACTCCAGGTACTGCTCAGAGTGCTTCGCCATGACCGCAACCTAACCCCTGCCTCCTGACTTGAGCGGAATAGACTCAACTTTGTGTACGCTGTCTAAGTCAGCAGTGGAGAGTGCGGCCGAGGAGGAGAACGGACAACGTGGACGCCGAGCTGACCAACAGGAGCCGGGACGCGATCAACGCGGCCAGCAACCGGGCCGTGACCGAGGGGCACCCGGACCTCACCCCTGCCCACCTGCTGCTTTCTCTGCTCCAGGGGCAGGACAACGAGAACATCACCGACCTGCTCGCGGCCGTCGAGGCCGACCAGGCCGCCGTACGCGCCGGCGCCGAGAAGATCCTGGCCGCGCTGCCCAGCGTGACCGGATCCACGGTCGCGCCCCCGCAGCCCAACCGCGAGCTGCTGGCCGTGCTCGCCGACGCCGACGCGCGCGCGAAGGAGCTCGGTGACGAGTACCTGTCGACCGAGCACCTGCTCATCGGCATCGCCGCCAAGGGCGGCCGCGTCGCCGAACTGCTCCAGGCACAGGGCGCCGGCGCCGAGAAACTGCTGGAGGCCTTCAAGAAGGCCAGGGGAGGACGCCGCGTGACCACCGCCGACCCCGAGGGCCAGTACAAGGCCCTGGAGAAGTTCGGCACCGACTTCACCGCCGCCGCCCGCGAGGGCCGGCTCGACCCGGTCATCGGCCGGGACCAGGAGATCCGGCGGGTCGTACAGGTGCTGAGCCGCCGTACGAAGAACAACCCCGTCCTCATCGGTGAGCCGGGCGTCGGCAAGACCGCCGTGGTGGAGGGGCTCGCCCAGCGGATCGTCAAGGGTGACGTGCCCTCGTCGCTGAAGGACAAGCGGCTGGTCGCGCTCGACCTCGGCGCGATGGTGGCCGGCGCCAAGTACCGCGGCGAGTTCGAGGAGCGGCTGAAGGCCGTCCTCGCCGAGATCAAGGACTCCGACGGGCAGATCATCACCTTCATCGACGAGCTGCACACCGTCGTCGGCGCCGGTGCCGGCGGCGACTCCGCCATGGACGCGGGCAACATGCTCAAGCCGATGCTGGCCCGGGGCGAGCTGCGCATGGTCGGCGCCACCACCCTGGACGAGTACCGGGAGCGGATCGAGAAGGACCCCGCCCTGGAACGCCGCTTCCAGCAGGTACTGGTCGCCGAGCCGACGGTGGAGGACACGATCGCGATCCTCCGTGGCCTCAAGGGCCGGTACGAGGCCCACCACAAGGTCCAGATCGCCGACAGCGCGCTGGTCGCGGCGGCCACCCTCTCCGACCGCTACATCACCTCCCGCTTCCTGCCGGACAAGGCCATCGACCTCGTCGACGAGTCCGCCTCCCGCCTGCGCATGGAGATCGACTCCTCGCCCGTCGAGATCGACGAACTCCAGCGCGCCGTCGACCGGCTGAAGATGGAGGAGCTGGCGATCGCCAAGGAGACCGACCCGGCCTCCGTCGCCCGCCTGGAGAAGCTGCGCCGCGACCTCGCCGACAAGGAGGAGGAGCTGCGGCACCTCACCGCCCGCTGGGAGAAGGAGAAGCAGTCCCTCAACCGGGTCGGTGAGCTCAAGGAGCGCCTGGACGACCTGCGCGGCCAGGCCGAACGCGCCCAGCGCGACGGCGACTTCGACACCGCCGCCAAGCTGCTCTACGGCGAGATCCCGCAGCTGGAGAAGGAGCTGGAGGCCGCCTCTCAGGCCGAGGAGGAGGCCGCCAGGGACACGATGGTCAAGGAGGAGGTCGGCTCCGACGACATCGCCGACGTCGTCGCCGCCTGGACCGGCATCCCGGCCGGCCGCCTGATGGAGGGCGAGACGCAGAAGCTGCTGCGCATGGAGGACGAGCTGGGCAAGCGGCTCATCGGCCAGACCGAGGCCGTACGGGCGGTGTCGGACGCGGTCCGCCGCTCCCGCGCGGGCATCGCCGACCCCGACCGCCCCACCGGTTCCTTCCTCTTCCTCGGCCCGACCGGTGTCGGCAAGACCGAGCTGGCCAAGGCCCTGGCGGACTTCCTCTTCGACGACGAGCGGGCCATGGTCCGCATCGACATGTCGGAGTACGGCGAGAAGCACAGCGTGGCCCGGCTGGTCGGCGCGCCTCCCGGCTACGTCGGCTACGAGGAGGGAGGCCAGCTCACCGAGGCCGTCCGCCGCCGCCCGTACTCCGTCATCCTCCTGGACGAGGTGGAGAAGGCCCACCCCGAGGTCTTCGACATCCTGCTCCAGGTCCTGGACGACGGCCGCCTCACGGACGGCCAGGGCCGCACGGTCGACTTCCGCAACACCATCCTGGTGCTCACCTCCAACCTGGGCAGCCAGTTCCTGGTCGACCCGTTGACCAGCGAGGCGGAGAAGAAGGAGCAGGTCCTGGAGGTGGTCCGGAGCTCCTTCAAGCCGGAGTTCCTCAACCGGCTCGACGACCTGGTGGTCTTCTCGGCACTGACCAAGGCCGAGCTGGAGCGGATCGCCCAGCTCCAGATCGACCGCCTCGGCAAGCGCCTGGCCGAGCGGCGCCTGACCCTTCAGGTCACCCCGGAGGCGCTGGCCTGGCTCGCGGAGGAGGGCCTGGACCCGGCCTACGGCGCCCGCCCGCTGCGCCGCCTCGTCCAGACCGCCATCGGCGACCGCCTCGCCAAGGAGATCCTCGCCGGCGAGATCAAGGACGGCGACACGGTCCGCGTCGACCGCTTCGGCGAGGGCCTGCTGGTGGGTCCGGCGACGGGAAAGACGCTGTGACGCCCACAGGGTGAACGTGGTGCACCGTGCGAGGGCCTGACCGGGCCCTCGCTCTTCACCTGGTCCGTCCTCGCCTCGCCACCCCTGTCACCTGGGCCCCTGCGCCCCGCAGCCGGAATCATGTCGGCCAAAGGCGGACAGGCGGGCGGCGGGGCTTGCCTCCCCCCTCCCCGCATGGGGGAGGATGGCGGAATCCGCATGAAGGGAAAAACACGGTGAGCATCGACCCGTCCTCGATTCCGAACTTCGGGGGCCAGCCCGAACCGCAGCCCCAAGGACCGGCGGGCCCCGTCGTCCCGGATCAGGATCTTGTGAAGCAGCTCCTCGACCAGATGGAGCTCAAGTACGTCGTCGACGAGGAGGGTGACCTCGCGGCGCCGTGGGAGCAGTTCCGCACGTACTTCATGTTCCGAGGAGAGGCCGAGCAGGCGATCTTCTCGGTGCGGACGTTCTACGACCGCCCCCACAAGATCGACGAGAAGCCGCAGCTGCTGGAGTCCGTCGACGACTGGAACCGCCGCACCCTGTGGCCCAAGGTGTACACCCACACCCACGACGACGGCACCGTCCGTCTGATCGGCGAGGCCCAGATGCTGATCGGCACGGGCGTCGACATCAACCACTTCGTCTCCTCGACGGTCAGCTGGGTGCGGGCCGCGATCGAGTTCGACCGGTGGCTCGTCGAGCAGCTCGGCCTGGAGCAGGAGGTCAACGAGGCGGACAAGCCCGAGGACGAGGAGGAGTAGCCTCCCCCCGCTCTACAGCGGTGCCTGCGCGTACACCACCAGGTACGCGCCGTAGACATAGCTGAGCCCGGCCAGGCTCGCGACCAGCACGGTCGCGTGCCAGGGCCGGGCTCTCGCCGTGCGCGCCAGTGCCTGGGCCAGCGGCAGCAGCAGCGGGAACGCCGGCAGCAGGAACCGCGGCTTGGACTCGAAGAAGCCGGACCCGCCGAGCGCGATCAGCAGCAGCACCCCGCTGTGGACGAGCAGCGGCAGCGGAGCGCGGTCCAGGAGGAGCAGCGCGTACAGCACCGTCGCCGCCACCACCAGGACCAGCGCCATCGGGAACACGAACCGGCTGCCGTGCAGCAGCATCGCGCGCAGGAACTGCAGCGAGCCGTACCCGAAGTCGAACGTCGACCCCCACAGCCGCTGCACCTCGAAGTAGCCGCCGAGCGGATCCCCCTTCCGCCGCCCGACCCACAGCACGTACGCCGTCCAGCCCAGCGGGGCGAGTGCCGCGCCCGTCCACAGCCTGTGGGAAACTTTTCCGCGCCGCCGCCACACCTCGGCCGCGGCCGTGACCAGTACCGCGGTGGCCACCCCGAGCCCGTTCGGCCGGGCCAGCCCCGCGAGCGCCGCGAACGCGCCCGCCCACAGCCAGTTCCCGGCCAGCAGCGCGTACAGCGACCAGGCCGCGAACGCGGCCAGTACCGGCTCGGTGTACGCCATCGACAGCACCACCGCGTGCGGCAGCAGACCCCACAGCAGCACCAGCGCGAGGCCGGTGGCCCGCCCGTGCAGCCGGGAGCCGACCGCGTGGATCCCGGCGGCGGCCACCGCGGCCGCGGTCCACGAGATCAGCAGCCCGGCGGTGCCGCCGCCGACCGGCGCCAGCGCGGTCACCGCCCGCAGCAGCGCCGGATACAGCGGGAAGAACGCGAGGTCGCTGTGCGGGTCCGGATCGGAGGAGGGCAGGTCGTGACCGTAGCCGTGCGCGGCGATGCCCAGGTACCAGACCGAGTCCCAGGACCGGGCGAGCAGGGTCAGCGGGTGCCGGCCGGCGACATGCGCGACGAGGGCGAGCACGGCCACCCCGGTGAGCCGGACACCGAGGAAGAGGCCCACGGCGACCCCGCTCGCTCGCACGAGTGACGGCCCGGTCCGTGCACGCGGCGCCGGCTGGGGCGCGGCTACGGGCGTGGCGAGGGTGGTACTGGCGTGGGTCACACCTGAGCACCCTGCAAGGGCTCGGGCGCGGATGCGAGCAGGTGACGGCCGAGTGCGGGGCGGGTTCACCTGTGTCGAGTACGCCGGGAGCCCCGGAGGGGGGCGGGGCGCGGGGCCCTGTGCACGGGGCCTGGGGTTTCGGCCCGGCATCCGGCATGGGTTCCGGGACCGGTCGCCCGGCGCACATGATGTGGGCATGAAGATTCCCGACCGACGGATCGAACTGTTCACCGGCACCGGAAGCGAGCACCGGTTCGGCGGCCCCGCGATCGGTGACGAGCGGAGCATGCTGGTCGCCGTGCTGGCGGCCCAGCGCGCCACCCTGGAGCTGAAGTGCTCCGGACTGGGGCCGGAGTTGGCCCTGCGGTCCGTGTCCCCGTCCTCGCTGTCCCTGCTCGGCCTCGTCCGGCACCTCGCCGACGTGGAACGCCGCTGGTTCCGGGCCGTGCTCGCCGGGCAGGACGTCGAGCTGCGCTTCTCCTCCGCGGACGTCCCCGAGGGCGACTTCGACGGCGCCGGCCCCGACCCCGGGGTCGTCGCGGAGTCCTGGGCGGCCTGGCGCGCAGAAGTGGCCTTCGCGGAGGCCTTCGCCGCCGGGGCCCCGCACCTCGACATCGAGGGCCACGACTCCTGGCGGGGCACGGTCTCCCTGCGCTGGGTGCTCATCCACATGATCGAGGAGTACGCCCGTCACAACGGACACGCCGACCTGATCCGCGAACGGATCGACGGCGCGGTCGGGGTGTGACTCCGCGCCCGGGCCGTCCTCCCGCTGGAGACGCTCGCACGCCAGGAGGTGCCTACATCCTCCGCAGCCGCTCCGCCGCCTCCCGCAGGACCTCCTCGCGCTTGCAGAAGGCGAACCGTACGAACGGCGCCCCCGCCTCCCGGTCGTCGTAGAACACGGCGTTGGGGATCGCCACCACGCCGGCCCGTTCCGGCAGGGCGCGGCAGAAGGCGAAGCCGTCCTTCTCGCCGAGGGGGCGGATGTCGGTGGTGATGAAGTACGTGCCGGCCGGCCGGAAGACCGCGAAGCCCGCCTCCGCGAGGCCCTGGGCCAGGATGTCCCGGCGGGCCAGCATGGACCGGCGGAACTCCGCGAAGTAGGCGTCGGGCAGGGCGAGCGCCTCGGCGACCGCGTACTGGAAGGGGCCCGACGAGACGTACGTCAGGAACTGCTTGACCGAGCGGACCGCGGTCACCAGCTCCGGCGCGGCCGTCACCCATCCGACCTTCCAGCCGGTGAAGGAGAACGTCTTGCCGGCCGAGCCGATCGTGACCGTGCGCTCGCGCATCCCGGGGAAGGACGCGAGCGGCAGATGCTCGGCGTCCTCGAAGACCAGGTGCTCGTAGACCTCGTCCGTGACCACCAGCAGGTCCCGCTCGACCGCCAGCTCGGCGATCGCGGCCAGCTCCGCGCGCGTGAGGACGGTACCGGTCGGATTGTGCGGGGTGTTGATCAGCAGCAGCCGGGTGCGGCCGGTGACGGCGGCGCGCAGCTCGTCCAGGTCGAGGCGGAAGCTGCCGTCGTGGGGGCGCAGGGTCACCGGCACGCGCGTGCCGCCCGCCATGGCGATGCTCGCCGCGTAGGAGTCGTAGTACGGCTCCAGGGCCACGACCTCGTCACCCGGCTCCACCAGCGCCAGCAGCGCGGCCGCGATCGCCTCCGTGGCGCCCGCCGTGACCAGCACCTCGGTGTCGGCGTCGTACGGCAGCCCGTAGCGGCGCTGCTGGTGCGCGGCGATCGCGGCGCGCAGCTCCGGGATGCCCGGCCCCGGCGGGTACTGGTTGCCGCGGCCGTCGCGCAGCGCCCGTACGGCCGCCTCCCTGACCTCCTCGGGCCCGTCGGTGTCGGGAAAGCCCTGGCCCAGGTTGATCGACCCGGTGGACAGGGCGAGCGCGGACATCTCGGCGAAGATCGTGGTCCCGAACTCGGCGAGCCGGCGATTGAGGTGAGGGCGTGCGCTGGAGGTCATGGCGGCCATCCTGCGCCCAAGCTCTGGAGTTCCTCAACTCTGCTTTGAGCCCCGGGACGGCCGGGCATCTGCCGGTCACCGCGGTCCACGGGGGACCGCTTCGGGGGAACGGAAGGAGGGTGACGCCATGGTCGTCGGCATCATCTTCATCCTGGTCGTGGCCGCGTTCGTGACGGTCACGGCGCTGGCGGGCGCCCGATCCGGGAACCGCCGGCGCAAGGTGTCGCTCGGCAAGGGCGGCCGCGGCCGGTGCCGCTCGTCGTCCTCGTCGTACGACGGCAGCGGCAGCTGGTGGGCCGGCAGCGTCGACTCCGGCTCGTCGGGCGGGCACCACGGCGGCCATCACGGCGGTCACTCCTGCGGTGGCGGTCACTCCTGCGGAGGTCACTCCTCCTGCGGCGGGGGCTCGTCGTGCGGCGGCGGAGGATGCGGGGGAGGCAGCTGACACGGGGCAGCCGAGCTCCTCGGGGGAGCCGTATCCGGGCCGCATGCGAGCGCCCGCCGGGCAGGACGACCGGCGGGCGCTCGCCATTGGTTTTCCGCGCCCGGCGTACGCCATAGTTGAACAGTTGAACCGTGGAGCCCCCTGAGGGATGGAAACCCGGCGAAGTTGGGTAAAAACGCTGTGGGGCTGCCTCCGTTCATGATTCCCTCTAAACCGCCAACGCAGCCCCTCGGACCTCACTGAGACTCCCGCCCCGGCCGAGCCGGCTGGGCTGACATGGCCGATCTCCCCCTCATCGCGTGTTAGCGGAGCCGATCCATGCTCACGACCCTGAACACCTCCTACACCGATACGCGGGCTGCCGACCTGGCCTGGGCCCTGGGACGCGAGCCGCTGCCTGCGCTGGCCACCCTGGATCTGGAACTCACCGGCGCGAAGCTTCAGTTGAGACTCCTCGGCGCCTCCCACCAGGTGCTGCTGGACGAGGAGCGCGGCAGCTGCTCGGAGACGGTCGCATGCATCCCCGGCTCCAGCACCCCGCTGCCGCTCGGCGTCGCCAAGCGCGTCGGCGACTGGGAGTACGAGTTCGCCGCGCGCGTCGAGGTGCTCACCCCCGGCTCGTTCGCGGGCCGCGCCCAGGAGTTGCTCGCCCTCGTCTCCGACCATCCGCACGGCCTCGCCGGTGTCTTCCCGGGCAGTCCGCACGCCTTCACCGCGATGCTGGCCCAGCACCACGAGGGCCAGGTGCACTGGCGCACCTGGCACGCCTACCCGCAGGACGGGCAGTTGGTGGCCACCCGGACCCGGGTCGGGGTGCGCGTGCCGACCGCACAGCTGAACTGAGCGCGCCCGCGCGAAGATAAACCCGCCCTACGTCAACTGCCCCCAGATCCACACGTGTGGGTGACGAAGCGTACCGCGCGTGTGACGTAACGTCGCAGAGTGATCGAACCGCACGCCCCCGCACCCCCGGGCTGTCCGCCGCCCTGGACAGCCCCCGCCCGGCTGCCCGTCCGGCCCGGCACCGGGCGGTTCCTGGTCCTCGTGTGCGTCTTCGTCTGCGCGGCCTGCGGACTCGTGTACGAACTCGAACTCGTCGCATTCGCCTCGTACTTGATGGGGGACTCCGTCACCCAGGCCTCCGTCGTGCTGTCCGTGATGGTGTTCGCGATGGGCATCGGCTCCCTCGGAGCCAAGCGGCTGCGCTGGCACGCGGCGGCCGGGTTCGGCGCGATCGAGACCGTCCTCGCGCTGGTCGGCGGGTGCAGCGCGATGGCGCTGTACGCCGTCTTCGCCTGGACCGGCGGCTGGGGCGGGGTGTGGGGCGAGGGCCCGCGCTGCCTGCTGGTCGCCTTCTCCCTCGCCATCGGCCTGCTCATCGGCGCCGAGGTGCCGCTGCTGATGGAGCTGATCCAGCGCATCCGTCACCAGGACGCGGGCGGCGCGGTGGCCGACCTGTTCGCGGCGGACTACGTCGGCGCGCTGGTCGGCGGCCTGGCCTTTCCCTTCCTCCTCCTGCCGGTCCTGGGCCAGTTGACGGGTGCGCTGCTCACCGGCACGGTCAACGTCGTGGCCGGCGGCGCCCTGGTCCTCGGGCTCTTCCGCCGCGACCTCACCCGCCGGGCCCGCTGGACCCTGCTCCTCGTCGGCCTCGTCGTCCTCGGCGTCCTCGCCTCCGCCGCGGCCCTCGCCGACGAATTCGAGCGCGCCGCCCGGCGGGCCGTCTACGGCACGGACGTCCGGGTCGCCGAACAGACCGACGTCCAGGAGGTCGTCCTCGCCGGCGGCACCGACGGCAAGCCCCTCGACCTCTTCCTGGACGGCCGGCTCCGCGTCGGCGGCCGCGACGAACGCCGCTACCACGAGGCCCTCGTCCGCCCGGCCATGTCCGGCGGCCCCCACGCGCGCGTGCTGATCCTCGGCGGCGGCGACGGCCTGGCCGCCCGCGAGGTGCTGCGCCACGGCGGAGTGCGCCGCGTCGACGTCGTCGAACTCGACCCCGGCCTGGTCCGGCTGGCCCGCCGTGACCCCGGCCTCGCCACCGCCAACGGCCACGCCTACGACGACCCCCGCGCCCACGTCACCTATGCCGACGCCCTCGGCTGGCTGCGCGGCGCACCCCCCTCCGCGTACGACGTGGTGATCGCCGACCTCCCCGACCCCGGCATCACCGCCAGCACCAAGCTGTACGCCCAGGAGTTCTACGGCCTCGCCCGCCGCGTCCTCGCCCCCGGCGGCCGGTTCGTCGTCCACGCCGGGTCGGTCACCACCCGCCCCCGCGCCTTCTGGACGGTCGCCGCGACCCTGCGTGCCGCCGGCTTCGCCTGCTCCCCCTACCGGGTCCTCGGCCACGACACCGGCTTCCCGGCCGGCCCCGACCGCTCGGCGGGCACGCCCGGAACCCCGCACGACTGGGGATTCCTGCTGGCGAGCCCGGGGGCCGTTCCGCCACCGCTGCGCCTGCCCACCGGGCCGCCGCACACCCTGACGCAGGCGGAACTGACCGCGGACGCGCGGGCGGCGGAACGGACCCGGATCGACGGGCTGCCACCGTCGACGCTGGTGCATCCCCGGTACTGACGAGCCGGTCAGGTGGGAGTGAATTCCGGTCACAGCTGGGTAGGCTCACCGGACATGGAGCACCAGGTCTTCGTCCCGGTCCCGCTCGAGTCGCTCAGAGCCGCCCTCGCCGACCCCGCGCGCATCGCCCGCGCGGTCCCCGGCCTGCAACAGGACGCCGGGGCCGAACCCGTCACCGGGCGCCTGAAGCTCCGCGTCCAGGGACACTCCGTCACCTACCGGGGCACGGCCCGGGTGGCCGCCCGCGACGACGGCACGTACGCCGTCGAGGCCGACGCCACCGAGGCCCGCGGCACCGGCGCCGTGAAACTCGCCCTCACCCTGCGCCTCGCGGACACCGAGGGCGGTACGACGGTCACGGTCGAGGGCACGGCGGACGCGGACGGCCGGATCGCCGAGCTCCCCGCGGACGCGGCGCACGCGGCGGCCACCCGCCTGCTGAACCGTTTCGTGGAGAACCTGGCGACGGCGGAGCCTGCGACGGGTTCGCAGGAGGGGGAGGAGCAGGCACCGGGGCCGGAGGAGCAGGCACCGGAGCCGGAGGCCGAGCACACCTCCGTCTTCGACGCCGAGATCCCGCCGCCGCCCCTGGACCCGGCGGCCGACCGCCTCGCCGAGGACTTCGCCGACACCGGCGAGCCCCCCGCCGAGGCCGCGCACGCGCGCCGGACGATGATCGGACGCAGCGCGGAGGAGGTCGACCACGCGCCGCCGCGGGGCCGTTATGCACCGGTTCCGGCCCCGCAGACGGTCACGGCGACATCGGCACTGCGCTGGGCGGCGCCGGCGGCGGCACTGGTCGTGGCGTCGGCGATCGTCGTGAGCAGGGCACTGCGCAAACGCCGCTGAGCGAAAGCGCCCCGTGAGGGCGCACGGCGCTCAGCCCCTACCGCGAGTCGCCCCCCAGTAGCCTCTTCCCGTGAGTAACGAAGACATCACGCTGACCGCAGGCACTGCAGTAGTCCACGTCAGCCCCGCCCACGGCGGCCGTATCAGCAGCCTCGCGGTCGACGGCCTGGAACTGCTGAGGCAAGGGGACCGCTACGGCTGCTTCCCGATGGTGCCGTGGTGCGGCCGCATCCGCGACGGCCGCTTCCTGGACGGCGGCACCGTCCGTCAGATGCCGCTCAACTCCCCGCCCCACGCCATCCACGGCACCACCCGCGACGGCGCCTGGCGCACCGCGCGCGTCTCGGAGAACGAGGCGGTGATCACGTACGACCTGGTCGAACCCTGGCCGCACCCCGGCCGCGTCACCCACGTCGTCGCGCTCGCCGAGGACGCCCTGACGCTGACGATGTCGGTGGAGGCGCGGGACGACTCCTTCCCGGCGCAGATCGGCTGGCACCCCTGGTTCAACCGAACCCTCGCGGGCGAGGACGGTGCCGTGGGCGAGGACGTCACGGTCGGCTTCGAGCCCGCCTGGCAGGAGGAGCGCGGGGACGACCATCTGCCCACCGGGAACAGGACCGACCCGAAGCCGGGCCCCTGGGACGACTGCTTCGGCATGCCCGGCGGTGTCGACGTCACCCTCACCTGGCCCGGGCAGCTGGAGCTGAGGGTGACCAGCCGCGAGGAGTGGGTGGTCGTCTACGACGAGCAGGCCGAGGCCGTGTGCGTGGAGCCGCAGACCGGCCCGCCCAACGGCCTGAACACCCTTCCGCGCCTGGTCACCCCGCTGGAGCCGCTGGAGGCGAGCACCACCTGGAGCTGGCGGCGCCTTTAAGCTGGTCGGCATGACGGATGTACGTGGCGCGCTGCTGCAGCAGATCAAGGACAAGGCCGTGGTGCACGGCAAGGTGACCCTCTCCTCGGGTCTGGAGGCCGACTACTACGTCGACCTGCGCCGCATCACCCTCGACGGCGAGGCCGCCCCGCTGGTCGGCCAGGTGCTCCTGGATCTGACCGCGGACCTGGAGTTCGACGCGGTGGGCGGCCTGACCATGGGCGCCGACCCGGTCGCCGCGGCCATGCTGCACGCCGCCGCCGCGCGCGGGAGGAAGCTGGACGCGTTCGTCGTACGGAAGGCGGCGAAGGCGCACGGCCTGCAGCGGCGCGTGGAGGGCCCGGAGATCGCGGGCCGGCGGGTGCTGGTCGTCGAGGACACCTCCACCACCGGCGGCTCCCCGCTCACCGCCGTCGAGGCCGTGCGCGAGGCCGGCGCCGAGGTCGTCGCCGTCGCGACCATCGTGGACCGGGCCACCGGTGCCGCCGAGAAGATCGAGGCCGGCGCGGGTGTTCCGTACCGTTTCGCCTTCTCGAAGGATGAACTGGGTCTGGACTGACACGCCCCGGTGACCTGGACTTGGCGGGGCGCCGACCAGCACCCCGTGTCTGGAAAGATGGGGCCGACGATGACGTCACCCCCCAGGTCTAGGTCAGGGCCGTAACGCAGCAATCCAACCCGCAACACAAGGAGCGGACAGATGCCCATCGCAACCCCCGAGGTCTACAACGAGATGCTCGACCGGGCGAAGGCAGGCAAGTTCGCCTACCCGGCCATCAACGTCACCTCGAGCCAGACCCTGAACGCGGCGCTGCGCGGTTTCGCGGAGGCGGAGAGCGACGGCATCGTCCAGATCTCGACCGGCGGTGCCGAGTTCCTCGGCGGCCAGTACAGCAAGGACATGGTCACCGGCGCGGTCGCCCTCGCCGAGTACGCGCACATCCTCGCCGAGAAGTACCCGGTCAACATCGCGCTGCACACCGACCACTGCCCGAAGGACAAGCTCGACGGGTACGTACGTCCGCTGATCGCGATCTCCGAGGAGCGCGTGAAGGCCGGCCGGAACCCGCTGTTCCAGTCCCACATGTGGGACGGCTCCGCCGAGACCCTCGCCGACAACCTCGCCATCGCCCAGGAGCTGCTGGAGCGCACCCGCGCCGCCCACATCATCCTCGAGGTGGAGATCACCCCGACCGGTGGCGAGGAGGACGGCGTCTCGCACGAGATCAACGACTCCCTCTACACCACCGTCGAGGACGCGATCCGTACGGCGGAGGCCCTGGGCCTCGGCGAGAAGGGCCGCTACCTGCTGGCCGCCTCCTTCGGCAACGTGCACGGCGTGTACAAGCCGGGCAACGTCGTGCTCCGCCCCGAGCTGCTGAAGGAGCTCAACGAGGGCGTCGCCGCCAAGTTCGGCAAGACCTCCCCCTTCGACTTCGTCTTCCACGGCGGCTCCGGCTCCTCCGAGCAGGAGATCCTCACCGCGCTGGACAACGGCGTGGTGAAGATGAACATCGACACGGACACCCAGTACGCCTTCACCCGTCCGGTCGCCGCCCACATGTTCCAGAACTACGACGGCGTCCTGAAGGTCGACGGCGAGGTCGGCAACAAGAAGGCCTACGACCCGCGCACCTGGGGCAAGCTGGCCGAGGCGAGCATGGCCGCCCGGGTCGTCGAGGCCACGCAGAACCTGCGCTCGGCGGGCAACAAGATCAAGTAAGCGGTACGTCCGCTGCGCGGTGGGCCCGGTGGCTGTCCAAGCCGCCGGGCCCGCTGTATACCTGGGTGGGTGCCCGACGTCCGGCTGGCCTCGCCCCAGGGCAAGTGGATCCTGCTCACCACGGTCCTCGGCTCCAGCATGGCCCTGCTGGACTCGACCGTCGTCAACGTGGCGCTCCCGCGCATCGGCGAGGACCTGGGCGCGAGCCTGGCCGCCCTGCAATGGACGGTCAACGCGTACATGGTCACGCTGGCCGGGCTGATCCTGCTGGGCGGCTCGCTGGGCGACCACTACGGCCGGCGGAAGATCTTCGTGCTGGGGGTCGTGTGGTTCGCCGCCGCGTCCCTGCTGTGCGGCCTGTCGCCGAACCCGCCGGTGCTGATCGCCGCCCGGGCTCTGCAGGGCATCGGCGGCGCGCTCCTGACCCCCGGGTCCCTGGCGATCATTCAGGCGTCCTTCCATCACGACGACCGCAGCCGGGCCGTCGGCCTGTGGTCCGGCTTCGGCGGGATCGGCGCGGCGGTCGGCCCGTTCCTGGGCGGCTGGCTGGTGGCCGGCCCCGGTTGGCGCTGGGTGTTCCTGCTGAACGTCCCGCTGGCGCTGCTGTGCGTGCCGGTGGCGCTCAGGCACGTCCCGGAGTCGAGGGACGGCGGAAAACACGGCCGCTTCGACGTTCTGGGCGCGGCCCTCGGCGCCCTGTCCCTGGCCCTGGTGACGTACGCGCTGATCGAGGCGAGGGCGGGCGGTGTGGCAGTGGCCCTGACCGGGGCGGCGGGTGTGCTCGCGGCGGTCGCCTTCGTCCACGTCGAACGGCACCGCCCGGACCCGATGCTCCCGCCGGACATCTTCGCCTCGCGCCAGTTCACGGCCGTCAACCTGGTCACCCTGTGCGTGTACGCGGCGTTCGGCGGCTTCTTCTTCCTCACCGCGCTCCAGCTCCAGGTGGTGGTGGGCTACTCGCCCCTGGAGGCCGGTACGGCCCTGCTGCCGACCACCGCCCTGATGCTCCTCTTCTCCGCCCGCTCCGGCGCCCTGGCCGACCGCACGGGCCCGCGCCTGCCGTTGACCGTCGGCCCGCTGCTCTGCGCGGTGGCGCTGCTGCTGATGCTGCGGGTGGGCAAGGGCGCGGTCTATCTCACCGACGTCCTGCCGGCGCTGCTCGTGATGGGCGCGGGCATGGTCACCCTGGTCGCCCCTCTGACGGCCACGGTCCTCGCCTCCGTGGACACCGCGCGGGCCGGCCTGGCCAGCGGCATCAACAACGCGGCGGCGAGGGCGGCGGGCCTGATCGCGGTGGCCGCGCTGCCGCTGCTGGCGGGGATGGGGCCGGAGGCGTACCGGGTGCCGTCGGCCTTCGACGCGGCGTACAAGCGGGCGATGCCGATGTGCGCGGGGGTGCTGGTGGTCGGCTCGCTGCTGGCCTTCGCCCTGGTCCGCCGCCCGGCTCCGGAGTGCCGGCACCCCGAGTGCCGCGTACACGGCTGCGTGACGGCTCCGCCGCTGGAGGGGGAGCGGCGTACCTAGCCGGTGGGCTCGCGGTGCGGGGCGGCACGGGGCACATGCCGGCAGCACGGGAATCCGTGAGGTGAGCCAGACTGGACCCCATGACGATTCACGAGAACCTGCTCGGCGGTCCGCCCCCCACCCACCTCCCCGACGACCCCGAGCCCCGCGAACAGCTCGCGGCCGGCACCGCCCCCGCGGACGTCGCCGCCAAGTACCCGACCTCCTCTCTCGCCTGGGCCCAGCTGGCCGACGAGGCCTTCGAGCGCGGCTCGGTCGTGGAGTCGTACGCCTACGCCCGTACGGGCTACCACCGCGGCCTCGACGCCCTGCGCCGCAGCGGCTGGAAGGGGCACGGACCGGTCCCCTGGGAGCACGAGCCGAACCGGGGCTTCCTGCGCGCGCTGCACGCCCTCGCCCGCGCCGCCCACGCCATCGGCGAGCAGGAGGAGTACGAGCGCTGCACGCAGTTCCTGAAGGACTCCTCGCCCACGGCGGCCCAGACCCTCGGCTAGCCCGGCCGGAGCGACGGCAGTCACCGGTGTGGCCCGTCTGGCAGCGGACGGGCCTTGCCGGATCCGGGTCCATTGCGGAGGATGCCGGGTGGGGACCGGGGCCCCCGTGCCGGCATCGGCAGGGGCGGACCGCTACCCGGAGCTACAACAGGAGACAGCGATGTCCCAACCGGCTCAGCAGTCCTTGGAGACTCAGGAGCCCGAGACTCCGCATCTCGACTTCGCGGGCACGACGCCGTACGAGGACTACGTCAGGGCGGACGTGCTCACCCACCTCCAGCACACCCTCTCCGACGATCCCGGAGAGATGGTCTTCCTGGTCACGACCCAGGTCATGGAGCTGTGGTTCACCGTCGTCGTCCATGAGTGGGAGACCGCGGCGGCGGCCCTGCGCGGCGACGACGTACCGACCGCGATCGCCGCGCTGAAGCGTTCCGTACGGGAACTGGAGGCCCTCAACGCCTCCTGGAGGCCCCTCGGCCAGCTCACCCCGGCGCAGTTCAACTCGTACCGCTCCGCCCTCGGCGAGGGCTCCGGCTTCCAGTCGGCGATGTACCGGCGCATGGAGTTCCTGCTCGGCGAGAAGTCCGCGTCCATGCTCGTACCGCACCGCGGCGCCCCCCGCGCGCACGCGGAGCTGGAGAAGGCGCTGCACGAGCCGAGCCTGTACGACGAGGTGCTGCGGCTGCTGGCCCGGCGCGGGCATCCGATCCCCGCGTCCGTCCTGCACCGTGACGTGTCCCAGCGCCACGAGCCCTCCGAGCAGGTCGAGCGGGCCTGGGCGGCGGTCTACTCCGGCGACCAGGACGCCGAACTCGCCCGCCTGGGCGAGGCGTTGACCGACGTGGCCGAACTGGTCTGGCGCTGGCGCAACGACCACCTGGTGGCCACCCGCCGCGCGATGGGCGCCAAGCCCGGCACGGGCGGCTCGGCCGGCGTGGCCTGGCTGGAGAAGCGCGCCCGCAAGAACGTGTTCCCGGAGTTGTGGACGGCGAGGTCCCATGTCTGAACTTGCCCTGCAGGCGGAGAAGCTGGACGCGGCCGACGAACTCGCCCCGCTGCGTTCCCGTTTCGTCCTCGATGACGTGGTCTACCTGGACGGCAACTCGCTCGGCGCGCTCCCGGCGGGCGTCCCGGACCGGGTGGCCGACGTGGTGCGCCGCCAGTGGGGCGAACTGCGCATCCGCTCCTGGGAGGAGAGCGGCTGGTGGACCGCGCCGGAGCGGATCGGCGACCGGATCGCCCCGCTGGTCGGCGCGGCGGCCGGGCAGATCGTCGTCGGTGACTCCACAAGTGTCAACGTGTTCAAGGCACTTGTGGCCGCCGTACGGATGGCGGGCGAGGACCGTACCGAGATCCTGGTGGACGCCACCACGTTCCCCACGGACGGTTACATCGCCGAGTCGGCGGCCCGCCTGACCGGCCGCACCCTGCGCGCCGTGACGCCGTCGGAGGTGCCGGGGGAGTTGAGCGGCCGTACGGCCGCGGTCCTCCTCAACCACGTCGACTACCGCACGGGCCGCCTGCACGACCTGCCGGGGCTGACCGCCGCGATCCACGCCGCCGGCGCCCTCGCGGTCTGGGACCTGTGCCACAGCGCGGGCGCGCTGGAGGTGGGCCTGGACGAGCACGGGGTCGATCTCGCGGTCGGCTGCACCTACAAGTATCTGAACGGCGGCCCGGGTTCCCCGGCGTACCTGTACGTCCGCGAGGAGCTCCAGCCCCGCTTCGACTCCCCGCTGCCCGGCTGGAACTCGCACACCGACCCCTTCGGCATGAGCCCGTCGTACACCCCGGCGCCGGGCGCCCGGCGCGGCCGCGTGGGGACCCCGGACGTCCTGTCCATGCTCGCCCTGGAAGCGGCCCTGGACGTCTGGGACGACGTGTCCGTCTCCGCCGTCCGCGCCAAGTCCCTCGCGCTGACGGACTTCTTCCTGCGGTGCGTGCGGGCGTACACCGAGCCGGGGCGCGTGGAGTCCGTGACCCCGGAACGCCACGGGGAACGCGGCAGCCAGGTCGCGCTGCGCTGTGACGACGCGGGTGAGGTGATGAAACGCCTGATCGCCCGGGGCGTCGTGGGCGACTTCCGCCATCCCGACGTCCTTCGCTTCGGCTTCACCCCGCTGTACGTCACCTTCGGTGAGACCGAGCGGGCGGCGCAGATCCTGGGCGAGGAGCTGGCGTAGGGGAGGCGTGAGCGAGGCATGGCGGGGGGCCGAGGGCCGGTCCGGGAGGGGCATCTCTCTCGGGCCCGGCCTTGGCCTTTCCCCGCAGAACCGTTTATTCCTCACCCTGCGTGACATCCCCATGTCCCCGCACGTCACCGGCCTGATACCGTCCCGCCAACGGTGAACGGGAATCCCCCACCTGGTCCGCCACCCCTTGGTCCGCCAGACGCCAAACACGTTCCATCGCTGAGAGGTTGGAGCATGCCGGACGACGCCGCAGCAGCCCGCGCCGCCGCCGAAGAGGAGTCGGCCTTCTCGCACCCCCCGGTCGACCCCGACGTCACGTCCGCCTACGGCAGCCACCCCGACCAGGTGATCGACTTCTACGCCCCCCGGAAGGCCCAGGAATCCCCGGCCCCTCTGGTGGTGGTCCTGCACGGCGGTGCCTGGCGCGCCCGCTACGACCGCCGCCACATCACCCCCTTCGCGGACTACCTGGCCCGCCGGGGCTTCGCCGTGGCCAACGTCGAGTACCGCCGGGGCGGCGACCCGCTCACCGAGGGGGCCGGCGACACCACCCCTCCGGCAGGCCGCTGGCCCGACACCTTCGACGACATCGCGGCCGCGCTGGACGCGCTGCCCGCTCTGGTCCGGGAGGCGCTCCCGCAGGCCGACTCCCGCCGCATGGTGCTGACGGGGCACTCGGCCGGCGGCCACCTCGCCCTGTGGGCCGCGGCACGCCACGTCCTGCCCGCGGACGCCCCGTGGCGCACCGACCGGCCCGCCCCGCTCCGCGGCGTCGTCGCCCTCGCGCCGATCGCGGACTTCGAAGTGGCGGAGAAGCTGGACGTCTGCGGCAACGCGAGCCTGCAACTCCTCGGCGGCCACGACACCTTCGCCGAGCGCCGCCCCAGCGCCGACCCCGTTCTGCTCCTCCCGACGGGCATCGCGACGACGCTGGTCCAGGGGCGTACGGACCTGGTGGTGCCGCAGGCGGTGGCCGAGTCCTACGCGGCCGCGGCGGCGAAGGCCGGCGAGGTGGTGGGTCTGACGCTGCTGGAGGACGTCGGCCACTTCCCGCTCATCGACCCGGCGGCGGACGCGTGCGCCGTGGTGGCGGAGGAGCTCGCCCAACTGGCCTGGTGACGGGGGGCGTTCGATGCACGGGGCCGACTCGCGGAGCCTGCCCCCGAGGGCCGGCCCCGGTGATACCCGTAATACCTGAGAGCTACCCCGCAGAACGGCTCCCTGGCGGGACGCCGACGACACGCCCCGATCCATAACTTCCTTCTCGGACGCGCCCGATGGCCGGGCAATCCGAAAGGAAGCCCGCCCATGGGGCACACCGAGCACACCGAGCACACCGAGCACACCACACACCCGAACCCGCCGACGGACACGGCGCCTTGTCCCACGGACGGGCTTCCGCCCGCGGCCCCGCAGCCGCCGACGGTGATTCCGCCCCACGAGGGCCACCCGCAGCCGAAACCGTCACGGGTGGTGCGGGTGGGAACGCGAACCCCGCCGAAAGCACCCCGCACCCGTACCCGAAAGTGGCGCCGCACCCTCCTCGCCACCCTCCTCACCGCAGCGCTGGCCGCCCCCCTCTCCGGCGCCGCCCGCGCCCAGATCCCGGCCCCGGCCCCCGCCACTCTCCCCAAGCTCACGGCGACCACCCTCCAGTCGGCCTACGCCGCCAACCGGGCCGACGCCACCCGTGCCGCCGACATGGCCGCCGCGCACGGCGACACCGACCGCGCCGCCGCCGACCGCGCCCTGGCCGCCCCGTCCCGCCGGCTCCTCACCTTCGACGGCCGAGGCGCCGGCCAGGCCACGGAGGTGCTCGGCGACCTCGCCCACGCCGACCACATCGCCGTCCTGGTCCCCGGCTCGGACACCTCCCTGGACACCTACGCCCGCTTCCACAAGGCGGCTGTGGCCCTGTACACGGACCTCACCCACCGCGCGCCGCGAGGCACCCGCACCGCGGTCGTCGCCTGGCTCGGCTACGAGACACCGGCCACCGTCAGCACGACGGTGACCACGACCACCCGAGCCGAGGAAGCCGCCCCCCGTCTGCGCGCCTTCGTACGCGACCTGCGCACCGCGACCACACCGCAGGCGCACCTCTCCCTGCTCTGCCACTCCTACGGGACCGTCGTCTGCGGCCGGGCCGCCCATGGCCTGGCCGCAGACGACATCGTCCTCATCGGCAGCCCCGGCACCGGCGCGGGCTCCGTCGCGGCCCTGCACACCCGCGCAAGAGTGTGGGCGGCCCGCGGCAGCGAGGACTGGGTCGCCGACGTGCCGCACATCAGCGCCACCTTCTTGGGCACCACCGTCGGCCTCGGCGCCAACCCGGTCTCCCGCGCCTTCGGCGCCCGGGTCTTCGACGCGGGCGCCGCCGACCACAGCGGCTACTTCACCCCGGGCTCGGCCTCCCTCGCCGACCTCGCCCGGATCACCCTCGGCGAGACCCCGGAGGTGCCCCATGCCTGACCCGACCGCACCCCACACCCCCCGCACGGCCCCGCAGCCGCCGACGGCGTTGCCGCCCCTCGAGGGCCACCCGCACCCGACGACGAAACCGTCACGGGCGATGCCGGTGGGGACTTCTGTCCCGCCGAAGAAGCCCCACACCGTCACCCCCCTCCACGCCCTACGCCGATCCGCCCGCCACCTCGACAGCCTCACCCCCGCCTCCCGGGACCGAGCCGTGGACGCACTGCGGGCGATCGCGATCCTCGGGGTCGTGATGGGCCACTGGCTGGTGACGGCACTCGTGGACAGGGACGGCGGACTGCACACCACCAGCCCCCTGCAGCACATGCCCTGGCTGGCCCCGATCTCCTGGCTGTTCCAGACCCTGGCCGTGTTCTTCCTGGTAGGCGGCCATGTGGCAACCCGAAGCCTCGCCACCGCCCGCGACAGGGGCGAGACCTACGGCTCCTGGCTGCGCGCCCGCCTGACCCGCCTCCTGCGCCCGGTGGCCGCTCTGCTGTGCCTGTGGGCGGTGGCCGCCGCGGTCCTCCTCCTCACCGGCGCCCCCCTCCCCACCCTCGAGGCCCTGCTCAAGCTGGCCCTGTCACCGTTGTGGTTCCTGCTGGTCCTCGCCGGTCTGACGGCCGCCACCCCGCTCGTCACCCGCCTCAACCCGCTCTGGCCCCTGGCCGTCGTCCTGCACGTGGACCTGCTCCGCTTCGGTCTGCACACCGGCCCGTCCTGGCTCGGCTGGCTGAACCTCCCCGCCGGCTGGCTGGTCCCGTACACCCTGGGCGCGGCCTGGACCCGGGGCGAGCTGGACACCCGCCGCGCGGCCCGCGTCCTGTTCCTCGGCGGTACGGCGGCCACGGCCGTCCTCGTCATCTGCGCGGGCTACCCGGCGTCCATGGTCGGCGTCCCCGGCGCACGGATCTCCAACCTCGACCCCCCGACCCTGGCGGCCGTCACCTTCGGCCTGGCCCAGTGCGGGCTCGCCCTGCTCCTGCGCGACCGGCTGCGCCGCGCGATGGCCCGCCCGCTGCTCTGGGCGGCGGTGGCCCTGGTCAACCTCTCCGCGATGACGATCTACCTCTGGCACCAGACGGCCATGATGGCCACGACGGCCACGGGCCTCCTGGCCGGCCGGCTGCCCGGCCTGCACACCTCACCCGACTCGCTGGGATGGGTGCCGTACCGCCTCGCCTGGCTTCCGGTCTTCGCCCTGATGCTCGCCCTGTGCCGGGCGGCCTTCCGGCACCACGAACAGGGCCCCCGCCGCCCCCGAAACCGCAGGTCCCATGTGGTCCACCGCCACCTGCCCCGAGCAAGGCCCCAGCGGAATGCCTAATGTTGACACCGTGCAGCCCGCGGACGACCACGACCTCGACCAGCCGTCCGCCCTCGCGGGTCCCACCCCGGACCCCGGGCCCGGCCTCCACAGCCGCATCGGTACCTGGCTGGGCGAGTCGGCCTCCGCCCACTCACCCCCTCTCTCGAAGTACCGCTGGCTCCGCCTCCTCACCTACCTCCTCGTCGGCTGGCTGGCCCTCGGCATCGCCCTGGGCGGCGCCGAGGAACTGTCCCGTAGCTACGGCTTCACCACAGCCGTAGCAGTCCTCAGCACCTTCCTCCAGGCCGTCGCGATCGTCGTGGCCCTGTGGCACCCCGTCCCCGCCTGGGCCGTGTCGCTGGCAGCCGCCACCGGTACGGCGCTGCTCGCCCGCCCGCACCTGGCATCGCTCCCGCACTCTGGCACCGACTGGCCCTGGTCCACGCCTCTTCTGCTGGCTCACATGGCCGTGCTCCTGTTCGTGGCCCTGCGCGTTCCCATCCGGGGCACGGTCGCCGCGCTCGGCGTGACCGCCGTGCTCACGTTCGGGGTCCAGAGCAAGAGCGGAGTGGGCGCGCAGCACTACTCCCCCACAGGTGCCGTAGCCGTCGGCCTGTTCGCCGTCGCCGCCGTCATCGGAACCGCCCTGCGCAGCCGGAGCGAGGCCCGTACCGAACTGATCCAGCAGACGACGATCACCGCGGAGGAACGGGCCCGCCGCACGCTCCTGGAGGAACGCAGCCGTATCGCCCGGGAGCTGCACGACGTGGTCGCCCACCACATGTCGGTGATCTCCATCCAGGCGCAGGTGGCCCCCCATCTGGTGGAGAACCCTTCCGAGGAACTGAAGGAGAACCTGGCCGGCATCCGCAACAACGCTCTGGAGGCGCTGACCGAGCTGCGCCGTGTGCTCGGCGTCCTGCGCTCCGAGAGCCCGGACGACCCGGACGCCCCGGAGGCGGCCGAGGACGTCTCCCGCCGGCCCGCGCCCGGCACCGGCCCGGCCCCCGACGCCCCGCAGCCGAACCTCGCCCGGCTGGACTCCCTGCTCGAGAACACCAGGGCGGCCGGCCTGGAGGTCGTGAAGGCGGAGGAGGGCGCCCCGCGCGGCTACTCGCCGGGGGTGGAGCTGTCCGCGTACCGGATCGTCCAGGAGGCGCTGAGCAACGTGCTGCGGCACGCGCCGGGCGCGAAGGCCCGTGTGGAGATCGGCCACTTTCCCAACGGCATATACCTCAGCGTCGTCAACTCCCGTCCCAGCCGTCCGGTCCCGCCCTCCCCGGGCAGTGGCCACGGACTGCTGGGCATGCGGGAGCGCGCGGCGATGCTGGGCGGGCGCGTCGAGGCGAAACCGACCCGGCACGGCGGCTTTCTGGTGACGGCGTTCCTTCCCCGCGAGGGCACCCCCGACCCCACCGGATCCGCACCCACCGGACCCGAACCCACCTCCTCGTACTGACCTCAGCCCCGAGCCCCCGACAGGAGAACAGGCCCCATGACGAGCGGCACCGGTCCCATCCGCGTACTCATCGCCGACGACCAGCAGATGGTCCGGCAGGGTTTCGGCGTGCTGCTCGGCGCCCAGCCCGGCATCGAGGTGATCGGGCAGGCGGTGGACGGTCTGGACGCGATCGCGCAGACCGCCGAACTGGCCCCGGACGTCGTGCTGATGGACATCCGGATGCCCGAACTCGGCGGCATCGAGGCGACCCGCCGGATCACCGCCGAGCATCCCGCCATCAAGGTGCTGGTGCTGACCACCTTCGACCTGGACGAGTACGTGTACGAGGCACTGCGGGCCGGGGCCTCCGGCTTTCTGCTGAAGGACGCCTCCGCGGACCAGCTGGCCGAGGCGGTCCGGGTCGTGGCCGCGGGCGACGCGCTCCTCGCGCCCGGCATCACCCGCCGTCTGATCGCCGAGTTCTCCCGGCTGGACGGCAGCCGCCGGGCCCCGCTCAAGCAGCGCGTCGGCGACCTGACCGAGCGGGAGACGGAGGTGCTGGCGCTGATCGCGCAGGGCCTGTCGAACGCGGAGATCGCCGAGCGGCTGGTCGTGGCCGAGCAGACCGTGAAGACGCACGTGGGCCGGATCCTGGTGAAGCTGGGCCTGCGCGACCGCACCCAGGCGGCGGTCTTCGCCTACGAGTCCGGCGTGGTCCGCCCCGGCGGCCGCTGAACCGAACCCCTGCGGGGCGACCCGTAGTACCTGAGAGGGACCCCCGAGAACCCCCCTCCAAGGTGACGACCGCGCCCCGCCGCCCGCCTACCGTTGCGTACGTGACCCAGACGACGCACACGCAGACGACACCGCCGGGCCCGGCCGGCCGGCCGCGCAGTCCGGAGTTCCGGCTGGCCGCGGACGCCCTGCGCGGGCTGCGGCAGGACCTGTTCGATGACGCCTTCGCCTACCGGCCGCTGCCCCGCCGGAGCGCCGACGGTCCGCTCGCCCGCCGTCTGTCCGGCGCGGGCTGGCTGCCGCACACGGTGGTGGCAGCCCTGGGTGTGATGGCGATGTCCCTCGCCCTGGCGAGCTCCTTCGACTCCGGCCTGGCCACCCTGCTGTGCGGGCTGCTGGCGCTGGGACCGGTCCTGCTGACGCTGGCGCGCCCGGTGGGGGCCTTCTGGTTCTCGCTGGCCGCGAGCACGGTCGCCGCCGTGATCGGCCGGGGCGACGGCAGCGACTGGCCCTGGTTGCCGGGCAGTTTCCTGTCCCACCTGGTGGTGCTCACGGTCGTCGCGCTGCGCACCCGGCCGCGCACCGCGGCCTCGATGTGGGTGATGACCGCGGTCTACGGCTTCGTCACCGGAGGCCTCTTCGGCTGGCACCGTTACGACACCAATGTGACCCCGATGCTCTTCCTGTCTGCCCTGATCCTGCTGGCCGTGACGGTCCGGCACATCCGCCGCCAGGCCCAGCAGGAGGTGACCGCCCAGCAGACGGTCACCCAGCACGAACGCTCCCGCCGCACCCTCCTGGAGGAGCGCACGACGATCGCCCGCGAGCTGCACGACGTGGTCGCCCACCACATGTCGGTGGTCGCCATCCAGGCGGAGGCCGCTCCCTACCGGGTGGAGAACCCCCCGGAGGAGCTGGAGAAGGCGTTCGCCACCATCCGGGAGAACGCGGTCGCGGCCCTGACCGAGCTGCGCCGGGTCCTCGGGGTCGTACGCGCGGAGGACTACGAGGCGCCCGACGCCCCCCAGCCGACCCTGGCCGACCTCGACGGGCTGCTGGCCAATGTGCGGGAGGCCGGTCTGACGGTGGACAAGGCGGTGACCGGCGCGGTGCGCGAACTGCCGCAGGGCGTGGAGCTGTCGGCGTACCGCATAGTGCAGGAGGCCCTCAGCAACACCCTGCGGCACGCACCGGGAGCGGGCGCCCGCGTGGAGATCGGTTACGTCCTCGGCGGCCTGGGCCTGCGCATAGTCAACACCCCGCCGCCCGCGCCGCACCTCGTGAAGCCCTCTCCGGGCGCGGGGCACGGCATCACGGGCATGCGGGAGCGCGTGTCGATGCTGAACGGCGAGATGACGGCGGCCCCGACGGAGGACGGGGGCTACGAGGTGACGGTGTTCCTGCCGGTGCCGGCGGCGACCGCGAGTGAAGGGGACGCATGACCATCCGCGTACTGATCGCGGACGACCAGATGATGGTCCGCGAGGGCTTCTCCGTCCTGCTGAACGCGATGCCGGACATCGAGGTCGTCGGCGAGGCCGTCAACGGAAGGGAGGCGGTGGACCGGGTCCGTGAACTCGCCCCGGACGTCGTCCTGATGGACATCCGCATGCCGGAGCTGAACGGCATCGAGGCCACCCGGGAGATCGTGGCGGCGGACGCGGCGGCGAAGGTGCTGGTCCTGACGACCTTCGACCTGGACGAGTACGTGTACCAGGCGCTGCGCGCGGGAGCCTCCGGTTTCCTGCTGAAGGACGCCTCGGCCCGTCAGCTGGCGGACGGTGTGAGGGTGGTGGCCGCAGGCGAGGCCCTCCTGGCTCCCTCGGTCACCAAACGCCTGCTCACGGAGTTCTCCCGTCTCTCGGACCCCCCGCGCCTGATCCCGTCGGCCCATGCGGCCTACGGCGAACTCACCGAGCGTGAGACAGAGGTCCTGGTCCTGATCGCCCAGGGCCTGTCCAACGCGGAGATCGCCGAGCGCCTGGTGGTGGCGGAGTCGACGATCAAGACCCATGTGAGCCGCATCCTGGTCAAACTGGGCCTCAGAGACCGCACCCAGGCAGCGGTGTTCGCGTACGAGGCAAGGCTGGTGACACCGGGCTGACGGTGTCCGGGCGGGCAGGACGGAAACGGAACGGGAAGGCCATGGACCTGGTACTCGACCCGCCGCGCGGAGTCGCGCCGCTCCGGCTGGGGATGACACTGGACGAGGCGCTCGCGGCGGCGCCCGACTGGGGTGAGCCCAGAGTCCTCCGGCGCCGGGATTCGGCGCGGGCGTCCTGGTCCCTGGACGGCGTGGGTGTGCAGGCCCTCCTGGAGAGCAGCCCCACGGTCACGGCGATCGAGCTGTGGTGGCCCGGCGAGGGCCGGACCTCCGGCACCCGGGTCCTGCTCGACGGGCACGACGTCTTCGGCACACCGGCCCAGGACCTCTTCCGCCGCGCCGCCGACCGTGGCTGGAGGGTCGACGAGTCCCGCCCCGGGCACCCCGTGATCCCCGGCGTGTCCCTGGGCTTCACCCGCGAGACCTCCCAGGAGGTTCCCCGGGACGCCGAGGGCCTGCCCCTGTGCGTCACGTCCGTTCTCGTCGGCGGGAAGGACTACTACGACTTCCTCCTCGAAGGCAGCGGTTGAGCAGGTCAGGGGGGACCCTGGTCAGATGTCGGCCCGGCGCGTTAGCGTCCCCGCATGGCTGGCACCACCGACCTGACCTTCGACCCCTGGGACCCGGCGTTTCTCGCCGACCCGTACCCGGCCTATGCCGAGCTGCGGGCGCGGGGCCGGGTGATCCGGTACGAGCCGACGGACCAGTGGCTGGTCCCGCACCACGCGGACGTCGCGGCGCTGCTGCGGGACCGCCGGCTGGGGCGGACGTATCAGCACCGGTTCTCGCACGAGGAGTTCGGCCGGACCGCGCCCTCGCCGGAGCACGAGCCGTTCCACACCCTCAACGACCACGGGATGCTCGACCTGGAGCCGCCGGACCACACCCGGATCCGGCGTCTGGTGTCGAAGGCGTTCACACCGCGCACCGTCGAGCGCCTGAAGCCGTATGTGCACGGCCTGGCGAACGACCTGGTGGCGGCGCTGGTCCACAACGGCGGCGGTGACCTGCTGACCGACGTCGCCGAGCCGCTGCCGGTGGCCGTGATCGCCGAGATGCTCGGCATCCCCGAGGCGGACCGCGCCCAGCTCCGTCCCTGGTCGGCGGCCATCTGCGGGATGTACGAGCTGAACCCGTCGGAAGAGACGGCCGCGCAGGCGGTGCGGGCCTCGGTGGAGTTCTCGGAGTATCTGCGGATGCTGATCGCGACCCGCCGCAAGGAGCCGGGCGAGGATCTCGTCTCCGGCCTGATCGCGGCCCATGACGAGGACGACGACCGGCTGACCGAGCAGGAGATGATCTCCACGGCGGTCCTGCTGCTCAACGCCGGTCACGAGGCCACGGTCAACGCCACGGTGAACGGCTGGTGGGCGCTGTTCCGCAACCCCGGCCAGCTGGCCGCCCTGCGCGCCGACCACTCCCTGGTCCCGTCCGCGATCGAGGAGCTGATGCGCTACGACACCCCGCTCCAGCTCTTCGAACGCTGGGTGCTGGACGACATCGAGATCGACGGCACGACCGTCCCGAGGGGCTCGGAGATCGCCATGCTCTTCGGCTCCGCCAACCACGACCCGGCCGTCTTCACCGACCCCGGCCGCCTGGACCTGACCCGCACCGACAACCCGCACATCTCCTTCAGCGCCGGCATCCACTACTGCATCGGCGCCCCACTGGCCCGCATCGAACTGGCCGCCTCGATGACGGCCCTCCTGCAGCAGGCCCCCACGCTGACTCTGGCGGCGGAGCCGCGGCGCAAGCCGAACTTCGTGATCCGGGGGCTGGAAGGGCTGAGCGTCGAGATCAGGTGATCACCCGTTCGGCTGATCGCAGAGGCGACCTGGCCCGTGCTCGCCGACGGCTCGCCACACTGGCCCTGACCCGAGAGGGGGTGCACCATGACGGTTATGGCAGAGCGCACGTCGCAGACGGCCCAGATGTCCGTGGAGGAGTTCGAGAGGATCGCCGAATTCGCGGCCAAGGAGACCGACGACGCCGTCAGGTTCGAGTTCATCAACGGACGGATCGGGGTCAAGAAGGTGCCCGACGGCGATCACAACACCATCGTGCTGTGGCTGATGCGGCAGTGCATGCAGGCTCGGCCCGACCTGGATCTGTACCAGGGGCAGGGGCTGAGGGTGGAGCAGTACCGCGAGGGCCGGGTCCGTCCGGACGCCGTCCTCGTGCCCGAGGAGCATTTCGCCGGCCACGGGGAGTGGGCCGATCCCAGCGGTGCGCTCCTCGTCCTTGAGGTCACCTCCTACGATTCGGACACCGACCGGCGTGACCGTCAGGAGAAGCCCGTCGCCTATGGTGCGGCGGGTATCCCGTTCTATCTCCTGGTCGACCGGGACGACTGCACGGTCACTCTGTTCAGCGATCCGGACAGGGGTGTCGGCTATCGCACCACCCACAAGGAGGCCTTCGGCGCCAAGCTGCTGGTCCCTCAGCCCCTCGGTATCGAGCTCGATACCGAGAAGCTGAAGCAGTACGTCGACTGACGTTCAGGCGGCCATGTCCCGCCGCCGCAATCCGGCCAGCCCCGTCCCCACCAGCACCCCAGCCAGCCCCAGCAGCACCCCCACCGGCCCCCACTCCATCCCCCCGCCCGGCAGCTTCGGCAGATGCCCGAACGGGGACAGGTCCAGCACCACCCGCGGCGCGTTCAGCGCGGGGCCGATCCAGCCGATCAGCAGGGCCGCACCGGCCACGCCCCACGCCACGACCGCGCCCCGTGGCAGCACGCCGAACAGCAGGACCGCGACCCCGCCGATCACCCATACCGCGGCGACCTGGAGCAGGCACGCCCCCAGCACCGGGCCGATCTGCCGGCCGTAGCCGACGGCGAAGCCCAGACCGGTCAGGAGCATCAGCAGGGCCGAGCCGCCGAAGGCGATGATCAGGTGACCGGCGGCCCAGCGCAGCCGGCCCACGGGGGCGGCCAGCACCGGTTCGGCCCGGCCGGAGGTCTCCTCACCGCTCAGCCGCAGCACGGAGGAGACGATGTAGAGCGCGGCGACCAGACCGAGCATGCCGACCATCGCGGCGAGGAACGCGTCCGTCAGCCCCGACTGGCCGCCCATCCGCTGGAAGACCTCCCGCGCCTTGGCGTTGTCCCCGACGAGCTTGGCCGCGCCGTCCGTCATCCCGCCGTAGACGACACCGGCCAGGAAGAAGCCGGTCGACCAGCCGAGCACGCTGCCGCGCTGCAGGCGCCAGGCCAGCGCGCCCGCCGTGCCGAGGCGGCCGGCCGCCGGTCCCGGCCGGGTCGGCAGGAAGCTCATGCCGATGTCCCGGCGCCCGGCCAACTCGTAGGCGACCACCGCCTGGAGGGCCACGGCGGCGGCGAACAGCAGCAGCACCCACCAGCGTTCGGCCGCGAAGGCCCGCAGGTTTTCCAGCCAGCCCAGTGGGGACAGCCAGGTCAGCGCCGACGAACCCCCATCCGACGCCGAGTCGCCCGCCGCGCGCAGCACGAACGCCGCGCCCAGCACGGCCGCCGTCAGCCCCCGGGTCAGCCGGGCGCTCTCCGTCAGCTGGGCGACGATCGCCGCCATCGTGGCGAAGACCATGCCGACGCCCGCCACCCCGAGCCCGAACGCCAGGGCACCCGCCGCGCCCTGTCCGGCCAGTCCCGCCACGAGCAGGACGCACAGCGCCGCGTTCGCGACGGCCGCCGTCAGCAGGGCCGCCGTGAGCGGGGCTCGGCGCCCCACCATCCCGGAGGACACCAACTCCTGCCGCCCGCTCTCCTCCTCGTCGCGGGTGTGCCGTACGACGACGAGCAGGCTCGTCACGGCCGCGAGGGCGCCCGCGTACACCCCGACCCGCCAGGCCGTCAGCGCGCCGATGGAGTCGTCGAAGACCGGGCCGACCATGGCGCGCAGGGAGGTGTTGGCCGCCATCTGGTGCATCAGGTCGGCGCGGGCGGCCGGGGTGCCGTACAGCGTCTTCAGGGTGTTCGGCATGGAGAGGACCATCAGCGCGTTCACCGCGACCCAGACCGGGATCAGCACGCGGTCGCGGCGCAGCGCGAACCACAACAGGGCTCCCGTACCGGCCAGTTGGCGCGTCATACCGTCACCTCGCCCGGCTCGTCCTGGTAGTGCCGCAGGAACAGTTCCTCCAGGGTCGGCGGCGTCGAGGTCAGCGAGCGCACACCGGACGCGGTCAACGAGCGCAGTACGGCGTCCAGTTGCTCGGTGTCGACCTGGAGCCGGACCCGGCGGCCCTGGACGTCGAGGTCGTGCACGCCCGGCAGGTGGGCCAATCCGTTGGGCGGGCTCGCGAGTTCCGCGCTCACACTCGTCCGGGTCAGATGCCGCAGGTCCGCCAGCGACCCGCTCTCCACCGTCCGCCCCTTGCGGATGATGCTGACCCGGTCGCAGAGTTCCTCGACCTCGCTCAGGATGTGGGAGGACAGCAGGACCGTACGGCCGCGCTCCCGCTCCTCCTCCACACAGCGCTGGAAGACCTCCTCCATCAGCGGGTCCAGTCCCGAGGTCGGCTCGTCCAGGATCAGCAGGTCCACGTCGGAGGCGAAGGCGGCGACCAGGGCGACCTTCTGCCGGTTGCCCTTGGAGTAGGTGCGGCCCTTCTTGGTCGGGTCCAGCTCGAAGCGGTCGATCAGCTCGGCGCGGCGCCGGGCGTCGAGTCCTCCGCGCAGGCGGCCGTAGAGGTCGATGACCTCGCCGCCGGAGAGGTTGCGCCACAGCGTGACGTCGCCGGGCACATAGGCGATCCTGCGGTGCACCTCCACCGCGTCCCGCCACGGGTCGTGGCCCAGCACCTGTGCGGCGCCCGCGTCGGCGCGCAGCAGTCCGAGCAGTACCCGGATCGTGGTCGACTTGCCGGCGCCGTTCGGGCCGAGGAAGCCGTGCACCTCTCCGGCCTCGACGTCCAGGTCGAGGCCGTCCAGCGCGTGTGTACGGCCGAAGGACTTGTGGAGCCCGGAGACCGTGATTGCCTTCGTCATGCCACCGAACGTACGCTTCTTTCAGAAATTTGTGAAGTTAAGGAAGTGCATGAACCTCGGATAGGGTGAGGGGCATGACGGAGTCGAGGACAGGAACGCCGGAGCGGGACCCGGAGTCGGTCTCGCGGTTCGTGGAGCACTTCGCGGCACAGCTGGTCGAGGCGGGCATGCCGCGCATGCCGTCCCGGGTGTTCGGCGCGCTGCTCGCCTCCGACGACGGCGCCCTGACCTCCGCCGAGCTGGGCGAACAGCTCCGGATCAGCCCGGCGGCCGTCTCCGGCGCGGTCCGCTACCTCGCCCAGGTCCACCTGGTCTCCCGCGAACGCGAGCCGGGCTCGCGCCGGGAGCGGTACCGGGTGCACAGCGACCAGTGGTACGAGGCGCTCACCAACCGCGAGGCGATCATCAAGCGCTGGGAGGAGGCCCTGCGGGAAGGGGTGTCCAGCCTCGGAGCCGACACCCCCGCGGGACGCCGGCTCGCCGAGACGCTGGACTTCTTCGAGTTCGTGGAGAAGGACGTGGCGGAGATGATGGAACGCTGGCGGGTGCACCGGGAGCGGAAGTACGGCCGCTGAGCCTGCTCAGCGCTCTTTGGTCTCCTCCAGCACCGTCCGCCCCAGCAGCGCGTACCGCTCGGGCGCCCGCCGCTTCAGGTACTGCGCGTAGCCCACGCCCGTCGCCGCGACCAGCGCCACCAGCCAGGGTGTCGCCTTCAGAAGCAGCGAGCCGGACTCGGCGCCCGCCGCGACTCCCATGTTGGACACCAGCAGGACGACCACGCCGAGCATCGCGATGCCGCCGATGAGCGGGGCGGTGACGGTGCGGAACCAGTGGCGGCTCTCGGGGTGGTGCCTGCGGAAGTAGACGAGCACCGCGAAGGAACACACGGCCTGGACCACCAGGATCGCCATCGTGCCGAGGATGGCCAGCAGGACGTAGAGCGCGTTGTACGGGTCCTTGCCCGCGATCCAGAACGCGGCGATCAGCACGGCGCTCACCACCGTCTGCACCAGGCCGGCGATGTGCGGGGAGCCGTGCCGGGCGTGGGTGCGGCCGACGGTGTTCTTCAGCGACGGCAGGACGCCCTCCCGCCCGAGGGCGTACAGATAGCGGGCGGCGCAGTTGTGGAAGGCCATGCCGCAGGCCAGCGAACCGGTGATCATCAGCCACTGCATGACGTCGACGGCCCAGTGGCCGACGTACCGCTCGGTGGGGCCGAAGAACAGGGCGAGCGGGTTGGCGGAGGAGGCGGCCTTCACGGCCTCGGCCTCGCCGTTGCCCGTGATGGCCATCCAGGAGACGAAGACGTAGAAGACGCCGACGCCCAGGACGCTGATCATCGTGGCCTTGGGGATGATCTTCTTCGGGTCGCGGGACTCCTCGCCGTACATCGCGGTCGACTCGAAGCCGACCCAGGACCAGAAGGCGAAGAAGAGGCCGAGCCCGGCGGACGTGCCCTTGAAGGCGTTGACCGGGTTCACCGGGGCGAAGGTGAACCCGTGCGGGCCGCCGCCGTGGAAGGCGACCGACACCGCCATGGCCGCCAGCACGGTCACCTCGGTCGCCAGCAGCGCCACCAGCAGCTTCTCGGCGACGCTGATGCCGAACCAGGTGCCGGTCGCGTTGATCGCGAGCATCAGGATCGCGAAGGCCCACCAGGGTATGTGCAGTCCCGTCTGGTCCCTCAGCGTGGTGGTGGCGAAGGTGGAGAAGATGCCGATCAGCGCCGGTTCGAAGACGACGTACGCGAAGGTCGCGAGCAGCCCCGAGGCGAGGCCGGCGGTCCGTCCGAGGCCGTAGGAGATAAAGCCGTAGAAGGCCCCGGTCGACGTGATGTGCTTCGCCATCGACGTGAAACCCACGGAAAAGATTGCCAGGACGACCATTGCGACGAGATAGCTCGCGGGCGCCCCGATGCCGTTGCCGGACGACACCATGAAGGGCACGTTGCCCGTCATCGCGGTGATCGGCGCGGCGGTGGCGACGGCCATGAAGACCACCCCGAGCAGCCCCACGGCGTTGGGTTTGAGCCGATGAACCGTTTCCTCGTCCGCCGTGCCCGCCGCCGGGGCAACGCCTTCGTCCACTGCCATCGGGTGGCCCCTTCCGTGTCGGGTCCCTGGGTCCTGGTGGGTCCTGATGGAGCAGGATGGTGCACGGAGTAGGGGTGCGGGAAGGGGGCGGCGCGGTTAAATATTTGTCACCAGACCATTGGCGCCTCATTTTTGCCTGGACTATGGTGGCGTTACGGGATCGGTCCGTTACTCTGCGTTCCGATGACGTGCTTCGAACATCTACTGGACGACCTGGACCGGCTGATCGTGCCGCCCGGCTACAAGCCTGAGATCATCAGGGGGAACATCGTCCTGTCGCCGTGGCATCCCGGGTACTGGTGATGGATTCCATCTGCAAACAACTGGGCCCGCATCGTCCGGCAGGGCACCGCGTCTGCGACGGCCCGGTGCTGTTCGTCTTCCCTCAGGACGGGCGTGCCTACGGGCCGGACATCCACGTCGCACCCCGCCGCATCTTCGGGACGACCGGCAACCACTTGAACGGCGCTGCCCTCTCCCTGGCCGGCGAACTGACCTCCCCCTCTACTCGGGACGACGACTACCAGGACAAGTCCCTCGTCTATGGACGCGCCGGGGTCTCGGTCTATCTGCTTCTCGACATGCAGGAAGACCGAGTCACCGTCTTCTGGTCGCCCTCACCCCAGGGGTACGAGGCCCGCCTCAGCAAGCCGTTCGGCGGGCAGCTCCACATCCCGGAGCCCTTCGACTGCACCCTCGACACCACCGGCTTCCAGCGCCCCGCCTCAAGCTGACGGCAGCACCAGCCCCCAGGCCCCCTCCGCCACCCGCCACGTCCGCCTGCGGACCGGTCCCGACACCCCCGCGTCCGCCCGGTAGCGGAAGTCCGCGCCGGTCACCGTCACCGTCCGCCCGGACGCCCGGACCGGCGTCGCCTCCGCGCCCACCGACAGTGGCCGTACCTCCACCTCCGCGAGCCCGCCGGTGCCCGGGGTGACCGACACGGCCTCCACGGGCTGGCCCAGGTCGAGCACCGTCTCCCCGTCGACCTCGACCCGGAGCCGGGAGGGGCCGGGGGAGGGTACGGCGGCGAGGCGGGGCGGGCGGGGGGCGAGGGTGCGGACCAGGGAGCGGTACCAGGGCCGGCCCGAGGACACGGCCACCGGCTCGGCGGCCGCCGCCCGCACCACCGGCCGCGGCGGAATGCCCAGCCCGCTCAGCACGACCCCGTCGCTGTCGTCGACCAGCAGGTCCAGGCGCCGCTCGGCGCCGTCCAGCACGGCCCGCGCCGCCGCCACCGCGCCGCCCGGCACACCGAGCGACTCGGCGAGCCCGGTGTCACCCACCGGGACCACCGACAGCGCACATCCGGCCAGCTCGCGCGCCCGGTGCAGCAGGGTCACGGCCCGCACCAGAGCGTGGCCGTCGCCCACCACGACCGGCCGCCTCGAACCCCGCCGGCCCAGCGCGCGGGCGAACTCCTCCGGCCCCTCCGGCAGGCACACCTTGGCCGCCGCACCCGCGCTGAGCACGTCTTTCGCGATCCGTACGGACTCCCCGTCCGTCTGCCGTGCCGCCGGATCGATGATCACCAGCAGCTGTTCGGACGTCGCGAAAGTCGCCACCTCGGTCCTGCCTCGCTTCCTCGGGTAGCATCTTTGTGCAAGAGCCCCTTGCGCTATTGCGCCAGGGGCTTCGTCTATTCCGGGGCATCCGGTCCGACGGTTGGCGACCAACGGCGGTCGCTGTGGTACGCGGCGGTGAACCTTACGCCCACGCCCCCGACCTTGGACATGCCCCACCCGGAAGGGGTGTACGCGCGTGCCCGCACTTGTGCTGCTCGGTGCTCAGTGGGGTGACGAAGGCAAGGGAAAGGCGACCGACCTGCTCGGTGGCTCGGTGGACTATGTAGTGCGATACCAGGGCGGCAACAACGCCGGCCACACGGTCGTCGTCGGCGACCAGAAGTATGCGCTCCACCTTCTCCCTTCCGGAATCCTGTCTCCCGGTTGTACGCCGGTCATCGGAAACGGCGTCGTCGTCGACCCGTCGGTCCTGCTCTCCGAGCTGAGCGGTCTGAACGAGCGTGGCGTCGACACGTCCAAGCTCCTGATCAGCGGTAACGCGCACATCATCACGCCGTACAACGTGACCGTCGACAAGGTGACGGAGCGCTTCCTCGGCAAGCGGAAGATCGGCACGACGGGGCGCGGCATCGGCCCGACCTACGCCGACAAGATCAACCGCGTTGGCATCCGGGTCCAGGACCTGTACGACGAGTCGATCCTGCAGCAGAAGGTCGAGGCGGCCCTCGACGTCAAGAACCAGATCCTCACCAAGCTGTACAACCGGCGCGCCATCGCCGCCGAGCAGGTGGTCGAGGAGCTGCTGGGCTACGCCGAGCAGATCAGGCCGTACGTCGCCGACACGGTCCTGATCCTGAACCAGGCCCTGGAGGACGACAAGGTCGTCCTGTTCGAGGGCGGTCAGGGCACGCTGCTCGACATCGACCACGGCACGTACCCCTTCGTGACGTCCAGCAACCCGACCGCCGGCGGCGCCTGCACCGGCGCCGGTGTGGGACCGACGAAGATCAGCCGCGTCATCGGCATCCTCAAGGCCTACACGACCCGTGTCGGCGCCGGCCCCTTCCCGACCGAGCTGTTCGACGAGGACGGCGAGGCGCTGCGCCGGATCGGCGGCGAGCGGGGTGTGACCACCGGCCGTGACCGGCGCTGCGGCTGGTTCGACGCGGTCATCGCCCGCTACGCGACCCGCGTCAACGGCCTGACCGACTTCTTCCTCACCAAGCTGGACGTGCTCACCGGCTGGGAGCAGATCCCGGTCTGCGTGGCCTACGAGATCGACGGCAAGCGCGTCGAGGAACTGCCCTACTCGCAGACCGACTTCCACCACGCCAAGCCGGTCTACGAGACGCTGCCCGGCTGGTCCGAGGACATCACCAAGGCGAAGTCCTTCGCCGACCTGCCGAAGAACGCCCAGAACTACGTCAAGGCGCTGGAGGAGATGTCCGGCGCCCCGATCTCCGCGATCGGCGTGGGCCCGGGCCGGGACGAGACGATCGAGATCAACTCGTTCCTGTAGGCGCCTTCGGGTACCGGGCGGGAGCGCCCGCCGGTCCGCCTCCGGGCGTGATCGGCGGGCGCTCCGTCGTCCCGCGCGGTGCAATCGGAGTATGAGCGTTCACCGGGACATGCGGTGCCGGGGACCGTACGGCGGCGAAGGCGCCGATGCCGAGGGCACGGACTGCTCCGACCCCGCGGTCTTCGAGGTCGCCCGGTACCAGCTGCCCCCGCTGCGCGTGTGCCCGGTGCATCTCGGGCCTTCCCTGCTGATGGCGAGCGGGGTGCTGTGGCCGCCGGAGGTCAGGCTCATCGGCCGTGTCTGAACACCGGGCTCGTCGGCCGTGTCCGACACCGGCTGTTTCCCCGGGGTTCACACTGACCCATCCTTGACCTGGACATGACCTTTCCCTGGTTTTCCGGCAATCGCGGGCGCTAGCAGCATCTACGCGGGTAGCCTCCGCACTGCACCGCCGCTGCTCGTCGCCCCCTTCCGCCAAACCAGGAGCCCTGAATGCCCCTCAGTCCCATGAACCGCCGGGAGTTCGTGAAGAAGTCGGCCGCCACCGGTGCGGCCGTCGCCGCCGCCGGAACCGTCGGTGCCGGGACCGCGCAGGCCGCCGAGCAGAAGCGTGAACACCGGCCCCGCACCTGGTCGTTCTCCATCCTCGGCACGACCGATCTGCACAGTCACGTCTTCGACTGGGACTACTACAAGGACGCGCCCTACACCGACAAGGCGGGCAACTCCGTGGGCGTGGCGCGCGTGGCCACCCTCATCAAGCAGCAGCGCGAGGCCAAGGGCGAGGACCACGTCCTCCTCGTCGACGCCGGTGACATCATCCAGGGCACCTCGCTCGCCTACTACTTCGCGCGGGTCGACCCGATCACGGGCACCGACGGCAAGAAGGGCCCCAGGCACCCGATGGCCGTGGCCATGAACCACATGCGCTACGACGCCGCCGCCCTCGGCAACCACGAGTTCAACTACGGCATCGAGGTGCTGCGCAAGTTCGAGAGCCAGTGCCACTTCCCGCTGCTGGGCGCCAACGCCCTCGACGCGAAGACCCTGCGCCCGGCCTTCAAGCCGTACACCGTCAAGCGCATCTGTGTGCCGGGCGCCCCGGACATCAAGGTCGGCATCCTCGGCCTGACCAACCCCGGTATCGCGCTGTGGGACAAGGACAACGTCAGCGGCAGAATGGTCTTCCCGGGCCTGGTCGAGCAGGCCAAGAAGTACGTGCCGAGGCTGCGCGCGCTGGGCTGTGACGTCGTCTTCCTGACGGACCACTCGGGCCTGGACGGCTCGTCCTCCTACGGCGACGAACTCCCGTACGTGGAGAACGCGTCGAACCTGGTGGCCGAGCAGGTGCCGGGCATCGACGCGATCCTGGTGGGCCACACGCACGTCGAGGTCCCGTCCTACACGGTGAAGAACGCGGAGACCGGCGAGGAGGTGCTCCTGTCGGAGCCGTACTGCTGGGGCTACCGCCTCAGCGTCTTCGACTTCGAGCTCGAACTCCACCACGGCCAGTGGAAGGTGACGAGCAAGACGGCCCAGACCCTCAACCCCAACACCGTGGACGAGGACCCGGAGATCAAGAAGCTCCTGGAGGCCGACCACGAGCTGGTGGTCAAGTACGTCAACACGGCGGTCGGCACGTGTACGGCGGACCTCTCGGCGGCGGAGTCCTGCTGGAAGGACGTGCCGATCATGGACTTCATCCACAAGGTCCAGATGGAGAGCGTGAAGGCGGGCCTGTCGGCGTCGGACGCCGCGCTCCCGCTGATCTCGGTCGCGGCCCCCTTCTCCCGCACGGCCGACATCCCCCAGGGCAACGTCACCATCAAGGACATCGCCGGCCTCTACATCTACGACAACACCCTGTACGGCAAGAAGCTGACGGGCGCCCAGCTCCGGGACTACCTGGAGTTCGGGGCGAAGTACTACCACCAGGTCCCGGCCGGCACGAAGGTCGACACCGCGACCCTCACCAACGCCAACAACTTCTGGGACTACATGTACGACACGGCGGCGGGCGTCGACTACGAGATCGACATCGCCCAGCCGGAGGGTTCGCGGATCAAGAACCTCAGCTACAACGGCGCCCCGGTGGCCGACGACCAGGTCTTCGTCGTCGCGGTCAACAACTACCGCGCGAACGGCGGCTCGGGCTACCCGCACATCGCCTCGGCGCCCATCGCCTACAGCTCGACCAACGAGATCCGCCAGCTGATGATCGACTACGTGACCGCGAAGAAGACCCTCGACCCGGCCGACTTCGCCGTCACCAACTGGAAGCTGACGCAGGCGGGGACACCGGTCTTCTGACCGTCAGGGCGCGGAGCGGGTGGCGCCGAAGTATGTCTCGTGCGACCAGATGTGGTGGCACGACGGACACTGCAGGTGCAGCAGGCTGCCGGTGTTGGACAGCAGGTAGCGCCACCCGCCCCGGTCCTCGCAGTCCGGGCAGTCCACCCCCCAGGCGCGCCGTCCTCGGTCGGCCTGCGGATCAAGCGGCAGCATCGCCGGGCCCCGGCGGCAGCACACCGGCCGCCACCAGCTCGTCGTAGATGCGCTGCTGCTCGGCGTCCAGCCCGGAGTACAGCAGCGCACGCGCCTCCTCCTCGCCGCGCAGCGCCGCCGCGGGGTCCCAGCCGGGGCCGAGCGCGGCCATGACGTGGGTACGCCGGAGCATCTCGTGCGAGCTCAGGTCGACGCTGAAGTCGAAGGAGGGACCGTGGGGGGACATGCCACCGAACGTAGGCAGGCATTTCCCCCACGGCAAGAAGAGGTGGGTGAAATCACACCAGCCCGCACGCTCCCTGCCGAAGTGACGTTCAGCTGAAGACGATCATCGAGCCCTGCGCCAGGGAGCGGGTCGCCGCCGCGTGCAGGCCCAGCCACACGTGCCGCTCGCGGGCGAAGGGGCTGGGGTCGTACGGCGCCGGGACGGCCGGTTCCTCCAGTTCCGTGGGGGCCGTGGGCGGGGCCGGCGCGGCCGGGGGGTTGGCCGGGTCGATGCCGATCGACCCGGCGACGTACTCCAGTTCGCGCAGCAGGGACTGGGAAGAGCCCAACGGGCCGCCGCCCGCGAGCAGTTCGTCGTTGGACAGCGGGTGCGGGAAGTCGACCGGGACGTAGGCGCCGGCGTGGTCGTAGTGCCAGACCAGGTGGGACTGCTGGGCCGTGGACTCGAACATCTCCAGGAGCTGCTCGTAGTCGCCGCCGAGGTCGTCCACGGGCGTCACCGGCAGGCCGCAGACCTGGAGCAGGTACGCGCGGCGGAGGAAGTGCAGGGCGTCGTAGTCGAAGCCCGCCACGGGGGCGACCTCGCCGGACAGGCCCGGCATGTACTGGTACACGGGCACCGGCGGGAGGCCGGCCGCCGCCAGTGCGTTGTTGTACTGCGAGAGTTCCTCGGCGAACGGGTTGTCCGGCGTGTGGCACAACACGTCCACGAGCGGTACCAGCCACAGGTCACAGGCCAAAGAGAGCTCCTCGCGCAGAAGGGTCCGCAGAAGGATCCGCAGAAGGTGGTCTGGGCAGGGTACTGGTCATCTACCCGTTGGTCAGGTGTTCCAGCAGCTCCAGCGAATGGGCGTTGGAGGCGGCCACGATGCCGCGGGCGGTGTCGGCCTCGCGGCGGGCCAGCGCGTCGACCAGGTCCGTGTGCCCGGCCCACAGGCGGCCGCGCAGGTCGGGGAGGCGCAGCAGGTGCTGCACCGCGCAGACCCAGGACTGCACGCGCAGGCGGTTGAGGAAGTCGCCGAGGTAGGGATTGCCGAACAGCGCGCTGAGCTCGCGCCAGAAGCGCAGGTCGTAGCCGATCAGGATCGTCAGGTCGCCGGCCGCGGCGGCCCGCGCGGCCTCCTCGCCGCGGCGGCGCACCGTGGTCAGCGCGGCCGTCGTACGGGGGTCCTCGGGCGGGGTGCGGAAGGCGGGGTGGCCGGTGCTGAGGGCCTGGAACATGCCGTCGGTGACCAGGCTGCGGGCCTCGATCATGTTCCGGTAGTCGGTGACGGAGTACTCCGGCACGCGGAAGCCGCGGTGCTGGTCGGCCTCCAGGATGCCCTGCGCGGACAGGTCGACCAGCGCCTCGCGGACGGGGGTGGCGGAGACGCCGTACTGCTCGGCTATCTCCTTGACCGTGAACGCCCGGCCCGGCCGCAGCCGCCCCGCCAGCACCTCGTCACGGAGCGCGTCCGCGATCTGCTGGCGCAGGGTGCTGCGTGTCACGGCGCCGTTGCCGGGCATGGTCGGGGTCACTCCTCACGCGTGGACGACGTGCTCGCGCGTCTCTCACGAGATTTCTTACGAGCACGTCACCTTACGCGTTCGGGCCTCCCCGGCGGCAGGCGTGGTCCGGTTACGCCGTGTACTCGTCCGCCACGCTCAGCGCGGCGTCCAGGGCGGCGAGGCCCTCCTTCAGCTCGGCCTCCGTGACATTGCACGGCGGGACCACATGGGTGCGGTTCATGTTCACGAAGGGCCACACGCCGTGCCGCTTGGCGGCGGCCGCGAACGCGGCCATCGGGGCGTTCGCCTCACCGGCCGCGTTGTACGGCACCAGCGGCTCGCGGGTCTCGCGGTTCTTCACGAGCTCCAGCGCCCAGAACATGCCGGTGCCGCGCACCTCGCCGACGCTCGGGTGGCGCTCGGCCAGCTCGGCCAGCGCGGGGGCGAGGACGGTCTCACCGAGGCGCCCCGCGTTCTCGACCACACCCTCCTGCGCCATCACCTCGATCGTGGCGACGGCGGCGGCGCAGGCCAGCGGGTGCCCGGAGTACGTCAGACCGCCGGGGTAGGGCCGCTTGCCGAAGGTCTCGGCGATCTCCTGCGAGATCGCGACACCGCCGAGCGGCACGTAACCCGAGTTCACCCCCTTGGCGAAGGTCATCAGGTCGGGTACGACCCCGAAGAGATCGGCGGCGAACCACTCACCGGTGCGCCCGAAGCCCGCCATCACCTCGTCCAGGACGAAGACGATGCCGTGGCGGTCGCAGATCTCGCGGACCCCGGCCAGGTAGCCGGGCGGCGGGACCATGATCCCGGCCGTGCCGGGGATGGTCTCCAGGATGATCGCCGCGACCGTGCCCGGCCCCTCGAAGGCGATCGTGGTCTCCAGGTGCTCCAGGGCGCGCGCGGTCTCCTGCTCCTCGGTCTCGGCGTAGAAGCGGGAGCGGTAGAGGAAGGGCGCCCAGAAGTGGACGACGCCGTTCGTGCCGCTGTCGCTGGCCCAGCGGCGCGGGTCGCCGGTGATGTTGACCGCCTGCTGGGTGCCGCCGTGGTACGAGCGGTAGGCCGAGAGCACCTTGGGGCGGCCCGTGTGCAGCCGGGCCATGCGCACCGCGTGCTCGACGGCGTCGGCGCCGCCGTTGGTGAAGAAGATCTTGTCCAGGTCGCCGGGGGTCCGCTCGGCGATCAGCCGGGCCGCCTCCGAGCGCGCCTCGATCGCGAAGGCGGGGGCGAAGGTCGTCATCCTCGCCGCCTGCTCCTGGATGGCCGCGACGACCTTCGGGTGCTGGTAGCCGATGTTCGTGTAGACGAGCCCGCTGGTGAAGTCCAGGTACCGCTTGCCGTCGTAGTCCCAGAAGTACGACCCCTCGGCGCCGGCGACGGCGAGCGGGTCGATGAGGTCCTGCGCGGACCAGGAGTGGAAGACGTGCGCGCGGTCCGCGGCCTTCACTGCGGCGCCGGCGTCGGGGTTGGGCTGAGGGGTCATGCGGCCGAGGGTAAATGTCCGCGATGCGGAAGCGACATCGGCGTCCTGTTCCCTGGACGAGGGGTTTCCGCGACAGGTTGTCGACACCTCGACCGCCTACCTCGCCCGCGTCGGCTACGAGGTCCTGACCGTGGGGCCGAGCCGCGAGCCGGTCGTCAGCATCGGGGGGCTGCGCATCCGGCCCGACCTCGCGCTCGGCGCCCTCCGCCCCGAGGACAGCTCCCTGCTGATCCTCCCGGGAGCCGACCTCTGGACCCGGACATCAGCCTCCCCCGTCGCGGCGGGGACCGACGCCCTCGCCCCCTTCGCGCGCGCGGCCCGCGCCTTCCTGGACGCCGGCGTGCCCGTCGCCGCGATCTGCGGTGCCACCGCCGGCCTCGCCCGCGAGGGCCTGCTGGACGACCGGGCCCACACCAGCGCGAGCCCGTACTACCTCGCGGCCGCGAGCGACTGCGCCGGGGCCGACCGGTACGCCGAGGCCGACGCCGTCACCGACGGCCTCCTGATCACCGCGGGCCCCACCGAACCCGTCGCCTTCGCCCGCGAGGTGTTCCGGCTGCTCGGGGTGTACGAGGGCGAGGTGCTGGACGCCTGGTACCGGCTGTACCACGACTCCGACGCGGAGGCGTACTCCGTCCTGCAGAAGGCCCATGCCGCATGAGCGCCGCATGAGCAGGCAGCGGCAGGAGCTGCTCAGCCGGAGCGCCGTCGGTGTCTTCCGCCTGGGCGGCCAGTTCCTGTCCGTCGCCGAGGAGCTGGCACGGCCGGCCGGGCTCACCGCCGCCCGGTGGCAGGTGCTCGGCGCCGTGCTGGCCGAGCCGCTGCCGGTGGCCGGTGTCGCCCGGGCCATGGGCATCACCCGGCAGAGCGTGCAGCGCATCGCCGATCTGCTGGTCGAGCGGGGACTCGCCGAGTACCGGCCGAACCCGGCGCACCGGCGGGCCAAACTCCTCGTGCCCACCGAGGAGGGGCGGGCCGCCGTGGCCCGGATCGGCCCCGGGCACGCGGCCTTCGCCGACCGGCTGGCCGAGGCGATGGGAGAGCGTGAACTCGCCGAAGCGGTACGGCTGCTGGAGCGGCTGTCGGCGGTCCTGGACGGGCTGGGCAGGCCCGTTACGGAACCGTAGGCGGCAGGTCGCGCGACTCCCCCGTAGGGCCGCATTATTCTCGGTCTGCCGCACACGTATGCGTCGTAGTCGTATGCGTTGCGTGTATGGGGTGTCTGGGGCGTACGGGGCGGATCGGGGGAAGGCGGGCGGCCATGGAGAAGCTCGGGGCGGGGGATCCGCAGCGGATCGGGGGGTACCGGCTGCTGGCGCGGCTGGGCGCCGGCGGCATGGGGCACGTGTATCTGGCCCGGTCGGACCGGGGCCGTACCGTCGCCGTGAAACTGGTCCGCCAGGAACTCGCCGAGCAGGAGGAGTTCCGGGCGCGGTTCCGGCAGGAGGTGCAGGCCGCGCGGAGGGTCGGCGGGTACTGGACCGCGCCCGTGCTGGACGCGGACACCGAGGCGGCGGTGCCGTGGGTGGCCACGGGGTACGTTGCCGGGCCGAGCCTGCAGCAGGTGGTCGGCCACGACCACGGGGCGCTGCCCGAGCGGTCGGTACGGATCCTCGCGGCGGGGCTCGCGCACGCGCTGAAGGACATCCACGCGGCGGGGATCGTGCACCGGGACCTGAAGCCGTCGAACGTGCTCGTCACCATCGACGGTCCCCGGGTCATCGACTTCGGGATCGCCCGGGCGCTGGAGACCACCTCGCTGGGCGGGGAGGGACTGACCCGGACCGGGTCGCTGGTCGGGTCGCCGGGCTTCATGGCGCCCGAGCAGGTGCGGGGGGACCGGATCACCTCGGCGTGCGACGTCTTCTGCCTCGGGTCGGTGCTGGCGTACGCGGCGACCGGGGCACTGCCGTTCGGGACCGCCAACAGCGGGGTGCACGCGCTGATGTTCCGGATCGCCCAGGAGGAGCCGGATCTGGCGGGCGTGCCGGAGGGGATCGGCGACCTGGTGCGGGACTGCTTGCGCAAGGACCCGGGGGCCCGGCCGTCGCTGGATGCCATTCTGGAGCGGACGGGGGCGGAGGACACCGTGGCCGGGGGGCGGTCCCGGGATCCCTGGTTGCCGGGGGCGCTGGTCGCGCAACTCGGCCGGCATGCCGTGCAGTTGCTGGAGGTCGAGGATCCGGAGGGGGACGGCTCCACGGCTTCGGGGGCGGGTTCGCCGCCGGGGGCGGGTGCGGGTTCGTCTGCGGGTTCGTCTTCGGGTGCCGTGCAGGCAGCGTCGTCGGGTGCGGGTGGCCCTGGTGGGGCGGACTCGCCGGCGGCGGCTGAGGGTGGTGCCGCATCCGGGAGCGGTGACGGGGTCGTGTCGCCCGAGCATGCTGTCGCCGATGACGGGAGTGGGCCGGGGGCGGTGGGGCAGCCTGGGGGCGGGGGCGGTGTGAATCATCTGCCGACCGTCGTGGCGGGGCGGACTCCGCCGCCGGGGGCGCCGCCGGCGGTGCCGGGGTTCGGGGCCGCGCCGGGGGCGTACGGATATCCGCAGCAGCATCCGCAGCCCCAGCCGTACGCGCCGTCGGGCGGTGCCTACGGCTATCCGCAGCAGGGTGCCGGGGCGTGGGGCGGGGCCCAGCAGCCGTACGCCCCCTATGGCGGCGGGCTCGGGTCCACGCCGCCGTACGGGCCGCCGCCCGTCGGTGGGGTGCGGGAGCCGGAGCGGCGCAGCGGGCGGTCGACCGCGCTGCTCGTCGTGGTCGCGCTGGTGGTGGCGCTGGGCGCGGGCGGCTCGGTGTACGCGCTGATGAGGAACGGCGGGCACGACGACAAGGGCGGCGGGACCGTCAGCCCCGCGCCCACCGTCAGCACCTCCGGTACCTCGGGTGCGGCCACCACGGCCGGGCCGACGCCGACCGATTCCGCCTCGGCCTCCACCCCCGCGGACGGGGCGGTTCCGGCCGCCTACCTGGGTACCTGGGAGACGACCATCGACAACGCCGGCGGGACCAACACCCGCCGGCTGACCATCCGGCAGGGCCAGGTGGGCGACAGCGTGCTGACGCTGGTCGCGGACGGGCCGGCGGACGGCGGTGGCACGTACCACTGTGTCTTCGACGCCAAGCTCGCCCAACAGCCCGGCGCGGACGGGCCGTTGGAGATCGGGCCGTCCACCGTCACCAGCGGTGAGCCCGCCTCCTCCTGCACTCCGGGCGAGGCCACCGAGGTCACCCTGCTGCCGGACGGCAGCCTGAAGCGGACGAAGGCGGGCGGCGGGGAGAGCCTGACGTACACCAAGCAGTGACGTACACCAGGCAGTGACGTACCCCAGGCAGTGACGTACACCAGGCAGTGACGTACCCCAGGCAGTGACGTACCCCAGGCGGTGAGGTCCGCGGACCGTTACCGCGGCTCCGGCGGCCGCTGTCGTGGCATGTTCGGCCGGGTCCCGTTCGCGGGCGGCAGCGGAAAGCGGCCCGCCGGGCCCGCGGCCTCCTGCCGTGGCACGTACGCCACCGCCGCCTGCATGCCCAGCGGCGCGGAACCCGTGCGGAACTCGACCATCCAGTCGGTGGTCTCCGTGCGCACCAGTTCCGTGACGTCCTCCGCGAAGCGCCGCAGGACCCCCAGGCACCGCTCGGCCGCCTCGCTCGCCGTGCCCTCCGCCGGGCCCAGCACCTCCCGGATGCTCTCGGAGGCCCAGTCGAACTGCAACGCCTGCAGCCGCCGCTGTACCGCCTGCGCGGTGGCCACGTCCCTTATCCAGCCGGACGTCACGCCGAAGAACCGGTCGATGCCGACGCAGGCGACGGCGAGCAGCAGCGCCAGGCAGCCCCAGGGCGCGACCCCGTGGGCCGCCCCGGTGAGGTCCAGCAGGGGGAGCGCCGCCCCGGCCACCGCGCCCGCCGCGGCGCCCGAGCGCAGGATCCGGGCGCCGCGCCGCTTCCACATCCGGTCCCGCAGATACCAGGACGCCGTGTGCAGTGCCCCGCGCTCCACCCATCGGTACAGCTCGTCGAGCCGTTCGGCGGGCTCGCCCCAGTCCCCGAGCGGGAAGGCCCGCCCGGTCAGATCGCCCGGCCGCAGCCCGGCCGCACCCTCGCCCCGCCCGTCCTGAGGCGGACCCTCGGGCTGCATCTCCGGCTGACCCACCCGGCACTCCCTACTGATCCCTGCTGATCCCTGATGCACGCCCGGTCACGCTGCGTGACTCCCTATGTCGCTTCCCTGTGGCTTCACATGCCGATTCCATGCCGACGCGCGGCACCCTTCCTACCGCCCAATGGGTGGCGAAGAGGGAGCTTTCCCGGCTTTTCCGCTCGGAAGAGGGCCTTGATCAGGTATAGGGCTGCCGCGTTTCTCACTCGAAAGAGTGGCGGGGCGACGGGGGCGTGGACCACGTAGGCTCGTGCTCAAGGAGAAGAACGAAGAGGAGCTGATCGTGATCCCCGGTGGTGGCCAGCCCAACATGCAGCAGTTGCTCCAGCAGGCCCAGAAGATGCAGCAGGACCTGCAGCGGGCGCAGGAGGAACTGGCGAACACGGAGGTCGACGGGCAGGCGGGCGGCGGGCTGGTGAGGGCCACGGTGACCGGCGCCGGCGAGCTGCGCGCGCTGAAGATCGACCCGAAGGCGGTCGACCCGGAGGACACCGAGACCCTCGCCGACCTGATCGTGGCGGCCGTACAGGCGGCGAACGAGAACGCCCAGACGCTGCAGCAGCAGAAACTCGGCCCGCTGGCCCAGGGTCTCGGCGGCGGCACCGGCATCCCCGGTCTGCCGTTCTGAGGCCGGGCCAACTACGGTACGTACCGAAAGGTCTTAGGGAAGGGCAGTCCGGTGTACGAAGGCGTGGTCCAGGACCTCATCGACGAGTTGGGGCGGCTGCCCGGCGTCGGTCCCAAGAGCGCGCAGCGGATCGCCTTCCACATCCTGCAGGCCGAGCCGGCGGACGTGAAGCGGCTCGCGCAGGCGCTCCTGGAGGTCAAGGCGAAGGTCCGCTTCTGCGCGACCTGCGGCAACGTGGCGCAGGAGGAGCTGTGCAACATCTGCCGTGACCCGCGCCGGGATCCCTCCGTCATCTGTGTGGTGGAGGAGCCGAAGGACGTCGTGGCCATCGAGCGGACCAGGGAGTTCCGCGGCCGGTACCACGTCCTGGGCGGCGCCATCAGCCCGATCGAGGGTGTCGGTCCCGACGACCTGCGTATACGAGAACTTCTCGCGCGGTTGGCCGACGGTACGGTCACAGAGCTGATCCTTGCGACGGACCCCAATCTGGAGGGCGAGGCCACGGCCACCTACCTCGCCCGCATGATCAAACCCATGGGCCTGAAGGTCACCCGCCTGGCCAGCGGCCTCCCGGTGGGTGGCGACCTGGAATACGCGGACGAGGTCACCCTCGGCCGCGCCTTCGAGGGGAGACGACTCCTAGATGTCTGACGCCACACTGCACGCGACCGGTCGGAACCCGGACGACTTCGCGGTCCAGATCGCGGACCAGATCGAGAGCTTCCTGGTGGCCGTCACGGAGGTGGCGAGGGGCGACGAGCCCGGCTCGACCGTTCCCTTCCTCCTCCTGGAGGTCTCCCAGCTCCTGCTGGCCGGCGGCCGGCTGGGCGCCCACGAGGACCTCGTCCCCGAGGAGCGCTACGAGCCCGACCTGGGCCCCGAGCCGGACGTGGACGGGCTCCGCGAGAACCTGGCCCGCCTCCTGGAGCCGGTCGACGTCTACTCCGAGGTCTTCGACCCGTACGAGCCCCGCAAGGCTCCCGTGCCGGCCCGGATCTCCGACGACCTCGCCGACGTCATCACCGACCTCCGCCACGGCATGGCCCACTACCGCGCGGGCCGCACCACGGAGGCCCTGTGGTGGTGGCAGTTCTCCTACTTCTCCAACTGGGGCCCCACGGCCTCCGCCGTCCTGCGCGCCCTGCAGTCGGTCCTCATCCACGTCCGCCTCAACCAGCCCCTCGAGGAACTGGACGGCCTCGACACCGACCAGGCCACGATGGGCGACGAGACCCTGGAGTTCGAGGCGGGCCGGGTCATGGCCGAGGAGATCGGCGGACAACTGGGGTCGCGGTCGGCGAAGTGACCGCGAGCAGCGCCGCCGCGTCGACGTACGGCGCGGTCGGCGTCGGCTCGCTGTACCAGCGCAGCGGCCAGGTGTCGCCGTCCAGTGCCGGAACGCCGACGTACGTGACGGCCCGCTCGGCGCGCCGCCCGAAGTACTGCACGCCGAGCGGCCAGTCGTAGCGGTGTACGACGCCGGGCGCCAGCAGGAAGTACACCCACCGCGTCCCGCTGCCGCCCGCGCACACGACGGGCCCCGCGTCGCCATCGCCCCGCTCGATCAGCCAGTCGGCGACGGCCTCGCCCCATCTCCCCTCGATCCGCACGGCGTCGAAGTGCACGCCGGCCACGCGCAGCCGGTGCCCGCGGAGGGGGACCCAGGCGGGCCGGTGAATTCCGTTCGTCATGGTCACACAGTGGCTTCGACGCGGCTACCCTCGGTAGTGACCCAGCTGCTACACGCCGAGGTGTACCGGTCGGAGGTGCGTACGGTGACCCAGTCGCCGCCCATGTGGCGCTTCAGCGGCAACCAGTTGAAACGCTGGCGCACGAAGGCCAATGTCTCTCGGGAGGAGTTGGCCGCCGCGTCGAACTACTCCCCGGACACCATCAAGGCGATGGAGCAGGGGGTGCGCATGCCGACGCCCCGAGTCCTCGACGTGGCGGACGACTTGTGCCGGGCGGACGGGATGCTGAGCGCGGCGAAGGACTACTTGAGCAGGGAGAAGTTCCCGCCCAGGGCGCAGGAGTTCATGGAGCGGGAGAGGGAGGCGATCGGTCTCTGGTCGTACGAGACCATGCTTGTGCCCGGCCTGTTGCAGACGGGGGCCTACGCACGTGCTCTGATCGAGAGCCGCTACCCACCTCTGGACGAGGAGACGGTCGAGGAGCGGATCGCTGCGCGGATCGAGCGGCAGGCGATACTCACCGAGAGGAAGCCGCCGGTGGCCCTCAGCTTCATTCTCCATGAGGCGGTGCTGCGCGGGCCGTTCGTCGACGACGACCAACTGCGCCATTTGCTGAAGGTGTCCCGTCCACGGAACGTCGACGTGCAGGTGCTGCCGTTCGAACGGGCGCTCAGTGACGCGCACTTGGGCCCCATGGTTCTGCTGGAGGTCCGTGACCACGACCGGTTCGCCTTCACGGAAGGTCCGCTCGCGAGCGAACTTTCGGCCGATCCGGAGGTTGTCAGCCGGGTGACCGGGCGGCTTAGCATGATCCGCGCGCAGGCTCTCAGCCCCGCTGAGTCGTCCCGTTTCATCGAGCGGATGGTGGATCGCCATGACTGACCAGCTCACGTGGTTCAAGTCGAGCTACAGCGACAACGAGGGCGGCAACTGCGTCGAAGTCGCGTTCGCCACCCGCATCCACATCCGCGACTCCAAGAACCCCACCGGCCCGGAGATCCGCCTCCCCGCCCCCGCCTGGTCGGCGTTCATCTCCGCGCTTCAGCCCGGGGCTTGAGCCTCGGGCTTCGAGCCCTTCTCTGGGTTTCTGGGCTGGGTGAAAACCTCCCAACCAACCAAGCCTGTACCTGAGTTAAGGCGGCTTACCCTGAATGGGTGACGTTCCGTGATCAGCTTGCGCCGGAACGTAAAGCGGCTCTAGGTTCGCGGCAAATAGATCGGCCCCGGTCGGTGCGCCAACACCGGCTCCGGGGCCTGGACCTACGGATCGAAAGCAGCTCGATCGTGGCTTACTCCCACCCTAGCCCCGTCCTGCCGTCCCCGTCCCACCCCATGGCCAAAACGGGTTACGGAAAGCGCTCCGCCGGTGACGAAGACCCGCACGCAGACGCGGACTTCGCACACCTGGACGGCCGTGAACGCGACCTCGCGGTCTTCATCGACCACCTCCAAGACGGCCACGCGATGGGCTACAAGGCGATCGCCGCCGAACACCCGCGGTACGGCCAGCAGGCGACGCGCGCTGCGATGGCGCTGCTGACCGATGCCGGACACCTGCATCGGATCCGGGAGCACATCACTGTCGAAGACGGCGCCATGCGCTGGGTGACGCGTACGTACTGGTCGCGTACGCCCAGGTCGGCGGCCTGGTGGGAAGAGTTCGCACGGTCGCGCAACGGCAGGATCGTGACCGACGGCTACCGGTCCGGGCTGGCCCGGCCCGAGGAGGCCGAGGAGGAGATCCACGAGAGGGAGCCGGTGGAGCCGGCCGAGCCACAGCACAGCGACGCCTACCGCACCCTCGCCGGACTTCGCGACGCTGACCGCCGTATGCCGCTGTCCGAACGGGACTGCCGGTCTCTCGAAGCGCTTGCCGCGGAGTGGCTGTCGCGTGGCTCGACGCCGGAGGACATCACCCGTGCCCTCACCGAAGGACTTCCGCCCGAAGTGACCAACCCGGGCGGATTCGCTCGCAAGCGATTGGAGAACTGCATGCCGCCAAAGAAGGCGAAGGTGCGCCAGAAGAAGGCGCCGCTCCGCGCCCGCATCGACCGGGTGGTCCGGGTCTGCGGCACCTGTGACGCGGACGAGCGGACCGCGGAGATCATCCAGGGACTGTGCCGGGAGTGCCGCGTGGAGCTGGGTCTGGAGACGCCAGAGGGCGAACGCATCCCGCAGCTGCCGGAGACGTTTCTGGGGAGGCCGCTCCCCAGCGCCGAGGAAGTGCATGAGTGGGCCGCCCGGGTCCGAGCGGCGGGCGGTCTGCGCTCTCCCGGTGGCCTGGCGCTGCGGAAGGGCGGCGTATGAGCGTGCAGGACGCGCCGGTCAGGGCACCATGGAGTCGAGGAGGCGACGCCATGAGCCGCAGGACCGAGGACCGGCCGCAGATGACTGCCGAGGAGTTCGAGGAGCTGGAACGCCATGCCCCGGAGACCGTGTGGCTGGAGTTCGTGAACGGGAAGGTCGTCGTAAAGCCCATGCCGGACGGCAACCACAGCGAGATCTACATGTGGCTCCTGGAACGCTGCATGCAGCTGCGACCGGACCTGCGGCTCCATCCCGAGCGGGGACTCAAGACCGAGGCGTATCGCAAGGGGCGGGCCCGCGCCGATGGCGTACTGGTGCCCAAGGGCAGCCTCAAGGGCAAGGGCGAGTGGTCGGAGGCCACCGGCGTGCTGATGGCCGTGGAGATCACCTCCTGGGATTCCGACACGGCACGCCGGGACCGCGTCGAGAAGCCCGACGGTTATGCCGCCGCCGGTATCCCCGTCTACCTCCTCATCGACCGTGACGACTGCTCGGTCGTGGTGTTCAACCAGCCCGAGGACGGCCGCTACCGGCACGAGGAGAAGCTGCCCTTCGGCGCCTCCGTCAAGCTCCCCGACCCCGTGAACATCACCCTGGACACCGAGCCGCTCAAGGAGTTCAGCGACTGAGCCACACCCCCCACACCCCCTTCGTCATCGCCGTCGCGCCCCCCGCCAGGGCCAGCAGCAGGACCAGGTGGCGGGCCCGGTGCTCCGGGATGCGGCCGGCGATGGCGTGGCCGATCGCCGCGCCGGTCGTCAGCGCGGCGCAGACGGCCGCCCACTGCGCGCCGGGCAGGCGGGGCACGCCGTTCGCGGCGATCGAGAAGGCGTTGACGGCGACGCCGTAGAACTGCGCGTTCGGCACGAACTCCCGTACCGTCCAGCCTGCGTTGAGGGCGTACAGGGACACCGGCGGGCCGCCCACGCCCGCCGCCGCGTTCATGAAGCCGCCCAGGGCGCCGGCCGTCACCGCTCCCCTGCCGCCCCGCAGGGACGGTATCCGGGCGCCGCGCATGACCAGGAGGACCGCCGCCGTCACCAGGGCGCCCATCACCAACAGCAGGACCGGGCGGGGGAGTTGGCGGGTCATCCAGGCGCCCGCAGGTACCGTGCATGCCGCCGCGGCGCACAGGGGCACCATCGCCGCGGGGCGGACCCGGCGCCAGCCGCCCGCCAGCCCCACCACGCTGATCGCGCCGGCGGCGCAGTTGGCGAGCACCACCCCGTCGGCGGGGCCGAGCAGCAGGACCAGGGCGGGTACGGCGACCAGGGCGAAGCCCATCCCGGTCAGCCACTGCACGCATCCGCCCAGCAGGACGATCGCCGCGAGCAGCGTCTCCGTCATGTCGCCCCCGTATGTCACACCGCTGTGGTGGAAAACTAATGCAGTGGCGACTGTGACGCGGGGCACTTTCCCGCGTGGTCCGGCGACGGCTGGGCAGGTGCCGGACACGGACGACCGGATGTCTCACCATGCGGGAGCACGGTGGTGGAATTCGGGCGCTCGTTAGACTGAGCCGACACAAACGAACCGAGCGAGGAGCGCACGTGGGCCTTGTCGTGCAGAAGTACGGAGGCTCCTCCGTAGCCGATGCCGAGGGCATCAAGCGCGTCGCCAAGCGGATCGTGGAAGCGAAGAAGAACGGCAACCAGGTTGTCGTCGTCGTTTCCGCGATGGGCGACACGACGGACGAGCTGATCGATCTCGCCGAGCAGGTTTCTCCGATGCCTGCCGGGCGAGAATTCGACATGCTGCTGACCGCCGGAGAGCGGATCTCCATGGCCCTGCTGGCGATGGCGATCAAAAACCTGGGTCACGAGGCCCAGTCCTTCACCGGCAGCCAGGCAGGCGTCATCACCGACTCGGTCCACAACAAAGCGCGGATCATCGACGTCACCCCGGGCCGGATCCGGGATTCGCTGGACAAGGGCAACATCGCGATCGTCGCCGGGTTCCAGGGCGTCAGCGCCGACAAGAAGGACATCACCACGCTGGGGCGTGGCGGGTCCGACACCACCGCCGTCGCCCTCGCCGCCGCGCTCGACGCCGAGGTCTGCGAGATCTACACCGACGTCGACGGCGTGTTCACCGCCGACCCGCGTGTGGTGAAGAAGGCGAAGAAGATCGACTGGATCTCCTTCGAGGACATGCTGGAGCTCGCGGCCTCCGGCTCCAAGGTGCTGCTCCACCGCTGTGTGGAGTACGCCCGCCGCTACAACATCCCGATCCATGTCCGGTCCAGCTTCAGCGGGCTGCAGGGCACCTGGGTCAGCAGTGAGCCGATTGGGGACAAGCAGGTGGAGCAGGCCATCATCTCCGGTGTCGCGCACGACACCTCCGAGGCCAAGATCACGGTCGTCGGCGTGCCGGACAAGCCGGGTGAGGCCGCCGCGATCTTCCGGGCCATCGCCGATGCCGAGATCAACATCGACATGGTCGTGCAGAACGTGTCCGCCGCCTCCACGGGCCTGACGGACATCTCCTTCACGCTGCCGAAGACCGAGGGCCGCAAGGCGATCGACGCGCTGGAGAAGAGCCGGTCGGGCATCGGCTTCGACTCGCTGCGCTACGACGACCAGATCGGCAAGATCTCGCTGGTCGGCGCGGGCATGAAGACCAACCCGGGCGTCACCGCCTCCTTCTTCGAGGCGCTGAGCGACGCGGGCGTGAACATCGAGCTGATCTCGACCTCCGAGATCCGTATCTCGGTCGTCACCCGCGCCGACGACGTCAACGAGGCCGTGCGCGCCGTGCACACCGCCTTCGGGCTCGACTCCGACACCGACGAGGCCGTCGTCTACGGCGGCACCGGCCGATGACCGTCTCCACGACGTACGGAGGCGTACGACGATGACCGGCAGGCCGACGCTCGCGGTCGTGGGAGCGACCGGAGCCGTCGGCGCGGTCATGCTCCAGATCCTGTCCCAGCGCGCGGACGTCTGGGGCGAGATCCGCCTGATCGCCTCCCCCCGCTCGGCCGGCCGCAAACTGGCCGTGCGCGGGGAGGAGGTCGAGGTGGTGGCCCTGAGCGAGGAGGCCTTCGACGGGGTCGACATCGCCATGTTCGACGTCCCGGACGAGGTCGCGGCGCAGTGGGCGCCGATCGCCGCCGCGCGCGGCGCGGTGGTCGTCGACAACTCCGCCGCCTTCCGGCTGGACCCCGAGGTGCCGCTCGTGGTGCCCGAGGTCAATCCGCACGCCGTACGGGTCCGCCCGCGCGGGATCGTCGCCAACCCCAACTGCACGACCCTGACGATGATCGTCGCCCTGGGCGCGCTGCACGCCGAGTTCGGGCTGCGCGAGCTGGTGGTGTCGTCGTACCAGGCGGTGAGCGGGGCCGGGCGGGCCGGGGTGGACGCGCTGCGGGCCCAGCTGTCCCTGGTGGCCGGGACCGAGCTGGGCACCAAGCCCGGCGACGTACGGCGGGCCGTCGGGGAGGACACCGGGCCGTTCCCGGAGCCGGTCGCGCTGAACGTCGTGCCGTGGGCCGGGTCGCTCAGGGAGGACGGCTGGTCCTCGGAGGAGATGAAGGTCCGCGACGAGTCCCGCAAGATCCTCGGGCTGCCGCGCCTGCCGGTCGCCGTGACCTGTGTACGCGTCCCGGTGATCACCACCCACTCCCTGACCGTGCACGCCCGCTTCCAGGGCGAGGTGACGGTCGACCGCGCCCGCGAGATCCTCGCGACCGCGCCCGGCGTGGTGCTGTGCGACGATCCGGCGGCCGGCGAGTACCCCACCCCCGCGGACGTCGTGGGCACCGACCCGACCTGGGTGGGCCGGCTGCGGCGGACCCTGGACGACCCGACCGCGCTCGAACTCTTCGTGTGCGGCGACAACCTCCGCAAGGGGGCCGCGCTGAACACCGCGCAGATCGCGGAGCTGGTCGCGGCGGAGTGGGCCGACCGCTGACCCCGGCCTCGCAGGAGCTTTGTAGGATCCCTGTAAGAAGTGTGGCCCGGATACATGGTCCAAACCACTTGAACCATTGCTCAAGGCAACAGAGGATTTCCTCCCCGTCCCCGCAACCGTGCGGAGGGCGGGGAGCGTCTTTGCGGTCACTCTTCGGGCGTGGGGACGCCGTGATCGGGCCGGGTGTGGGGACACCCGCCCATATCAGACATAGGGGAAGAGCGGGGCGCATGACGTCACTTGAGGCTCGGCCGGTTGTCGCACATGTGACGCCCGGCACGTACAACCCTGGCGGGGGGAGACGTGTCCAACTGGCGTGGCAGAGGTACTCGAACTCAGCGCGGCCCGCGGCGTGGCGGCCCTCCGGCCGCCCCGTGCGGCTCTCCGGCCCCGCACGCCCGGCGGCATGCCGGTGATCGCGCCCATGCCCGCAGCGCGGCCCGCCCGCATACCCGGTCAGCGTGACGGCTCCGACGAGACCGCCGCGACCACGGCCGCCGGTACGACCGTCGACCACCTCACCGAGACCTACCGGGCGCACTACCGCTCGCTGCTCGGCCTCGCCGCGCTGCTCCTGGACGACACCGCCTCCTGCGAGGACGTGGTCCAGGAGGCCTTCATCCGCGTGCACTCGGCCCGCAAGCGCGTCCGCGACCCAGAGAAGACCCTCGCCTACCTCAGGCAGACGGTCGTCAACCTCTCCCGCTCCACCCTGCGCCGCCGCATCCTCGGCCTGAAGCTGCTCTCCAAGCCGATGCCGGACATGGCGAGCGCGGAGGAGGGCGCCTACGACCAGCTGGAGCGCCGCGACCTCATCAAGGCGATGAAGGGCCTGCAGCGCCGCCAGCGCGAGGTCCTGGTCCTGCGCTACTTCGCGGACATGACCGAGGCCCAGGTCGCCGAGACCCTCGGGATCTCGCTGGGCTCGGTGAAGGCGTACGGCTCGCGGGGCATCGCCGCGCTGCGGGTGGCCATGGGGACACCGGCATGAGCGCGCGCGCCGAAGGGGGCGATGCGGATGAACGCCATTCCCACCGACGTCACGAGCCCTTCGCCTGGCACGAGCCGACGAGGCGGCATGAGCAAGAAGACACGCAATCGCACGCTGGGAACGGAACTGTGAACCACGGCCCCGACGAGAAGGACCCCGAGGGCCTCGACCAGGGTCCCGACGGGCGCGGCCCGGGCCAGGACGGTCCCGGCGCCGATCCGGACGGGTTCGAGCTCGACGGCACCGGGAAGGATCTCGACGGCCTCGGTGCCGACGAGTCGGCCCTGCGCCGGATGCTGCACTCCGCCGTCGACGACCTGGAGCCGCGCACCGGCACGCTGGAGCACCTGCGCCGGGCCGTGCCCGCGCGGCGGGCCCGCAAGCGGCAGGCCGCCGTCGGCATGGCCGCCGCGGCCCTGTTCATCGGCACCGCGATCCCCGCGCTCGTGCACGTCTCCGAGTCCGGCGGCACCGACCCCGACACCGCCATGGCCGGCCAGTCCTCCCAGGCCCAGGGCGGCACCGGGCAGGGCAAGGACAAGGGCGGCGACACGGGCGGCAGGAAGGACGGCGGCGCTACGACCGCCAAGCCCGGCCAGGAGCCCGGCAGGTCCGGGACGAAGGGCAAGGGCGGCGGCAGCGGCACCGGCGGCGTCACCGGCGGCGCCAACCCGTCCTCCACGCTCGCCTCGAGCGGCGTCCCGCTGTGCACGACGGGCCAGCTGGGCTCGGCCACCGGCACCGCCGTCGCCCCCGACACCGCGGGCGTGGTCTACGGCACCTTCCGCGTCGTCAATGTCTCCTCCGCCGCCTGCACCGTCGCCGGCGCGGGCACCATCACCCCGACCGCGGTGGGCGCGGCCGACCCGGCCAAGATCGGCACCGCCCGGCATGTGGACGGGGACGCGGCGACCGGACTGCCCGACCCCTCGCTGGAGGTCACCGGGCTGGTCCTGCGGCCGGGCGCGGCGTACGAGGAGAAGTTCGCCTTCGTGCCGTCCGCGACCTGCCCCACCACCGGCGGTGGCACCAGCACCACCGGCGGCTCCCAGACCGGCGGCCCCACCCCGGACCCGTCGCCGACCCAGGGCGCGAGTGCCACCGGCGGTTCGGCCGACAGCGGGGGCTCGACGGGCACCACGCCCCAGCTGATGACCGGGGGCGGCGCGGCCGACGGCAGCGTACAGATCACGCACACCGCGCAGGGCGGCTCCCCTGCGGTCACGGCGACGGTGACGGGCGAGTGCGCGGGGACGGTCGTCTACACCGGGGTGCTGGCGGGGGCGTAACCCCTCCGGGGCGCTCGCGCTCAGCTACTGGTCACCGGCTGCGGTGTCTCCTCCGGCACCAGGCCCAGTGCGGCGTCCCGCGCCGCCTCGGCCTCTCGCCGTACCAGCCGGAACCACATGAACACCACGAACCCGGCGAAGACGAACCACTCCCCCGTGTAGCCGAGGTTCTGGAAGGCCTTCAGGTCCAGCCCGGTGCCGTCCGGCGCCGTCGCGGGCACGGCCTTCATCCCGGCGTCGGCCCTGTCCAGGGTCACCCAGGCGTCATACAGCCTGTCCGGCACCAGGTTCACCAGCGACGCCGTGCTGATCGCCGCCGCCTGCCCGGCCGGCAGCCCGCCGGCCGCGCTGACCCCGTTGTCCCCGGGCGTCTCGGAGGCCTGCAGCGCGCCGGTGACGGTGACCTCACCGCCCGGCGGCGCGGGCGCCTTCGCCGCCTCCGCCTTGCCCGGCAGCCAGCCCCGCACCACCGGCAGCGCCTTGCCGGAGCCGGTGCGCAGCAGGGTGAGGACGTAGAAGCCGTTCCTGCCGTCGAGCTGCCGGCCGGGCACCAGCAGCTGGGTGCCGTAGTGCCCGCTCGCGGTGACCCGGCGGCCGGAGGTGGCCTTGTCGACGGGCAGCATCGACTCCAGCGGGCGCGCGGTCTCGTGCTGGTCGGACGCGGCCTGCTCGGTCGCGCTGCGGTGCTCCTGCACCCGCCCCTCGAACCGGCTCAGCTGCCAGGACCCCATGAAGACGCAGAACGGGATGGCGAGCAGCACGAAGACGTTGATGCCCCACCAGCGGGGAGTCAGCAGAAACCGGTACACGCCCTCCACGGTACGGCGCCGCGGCCGGGCGCCCGCCCGCGGGGCGGCCCTTGCCCGCTCTCAGCGGCCCTTGCTCGCCTTGAGGGAGTAGATCAGCGGGATGCGCGGGTGGTCGGCCGGGAAGCGGTGGTAGCCGTCGCGGACCTCGAAGTTCTCGAAGCGCGGGAAGAGGGAGACGTCGTGCTCGTGCAGGAACTCGATCCGCAGCCCGGTCGCGGCGAGCGCGGAGACCACGTCGCCGAGGGTGTGCTGCCACTCCACGCTGCGGTTGTGGACGGTGACGGCGTCCCGGTCGGCGTAGGTACCGGGCTCGTCCCACACCTGGGCGTCGCGGCGGAAGTAGTCCCGCACGATCCGCGTGCCCGTCGCGTCGTCCAGGGTCTCGGTGATCGGGTGGAACTCGGCGAGGTACAGGAACCCGCCGGGCGCGACGAGGGAGGCGGCCGTCCGCGCCCAGCGGCGGATGTCGGGCAGCCAGCACAGCGCACCGAGCCCGGTGTAGACGATGTCGTACGCGGCCTCGGGCACGGCGTCGGCCGCGTCGTACACGTCACTGGTGACGAAGGCGGCGCGCTCCGGGCCGTGGCCCAGTTCGGCGGCGAGGGAGCGGGCGGCCTCGACGGCCGGGGCGGAGAAGTCCAGGCCGACGACGCGGGCGGCGCCCCGGTGGGCCCAGGAGAGGGTGTCGGTCCCGATGTGGCACTGCAGGTGGAGGAGTGTCCTGCCGGTGACGTCGCCGACCTCGGCCGTCTCGAAGTCCCGCAGGACGTCCGGGTGGGCGCGGAAGCCGTCGAGGTCGTAGTACTCACCGGCCACATGCACGGGGACGCGCTCGTCCCACAGGGCCCGGTTGTCCTCGCGCCAGCCGTCGGGAGCGGAGTGGTGGTCGATCTGCGTGCTCATGATCGGAAAGTTATCCACAGGCTGCGCACACCCGCCACCCAATTGTCGGCGCGGCCAGGCAGTATGGGCGCATGACTGGGGCTATGAGTGAGAGCAACGGGCCGGGCGAGCGGGACACGGCCGGCATGCCGGACTGGGAGAAGCGCTTCCGGGCGCCGCGGGTGTCGCTGCCCGACTGGGCGGAGGACGCACCGGACCGCTCCCTGTTCGTGTCGAACGCGACGGGCACGTACGAGCTGTATGCCTGGGACCGCGCGACGGGCGGGCAGCGGCAGGCGACGCACCGGCCGAACGGCACGACGGACGGCGAGCTCTCTCCGGACGGCGCCTGGATCTGGTGGTTCGACGACAAGGACGGCGACGAGTTCGGCATCTGGCGCCGCCAGCCCTTCGAGGGAGGGCAGGACGAGCCCGCCGTCCCGGGCCTCGATCCGTCCTACCCGGCGGGGCTCGCCCTGTCCCGGGACGGGCGCACGGCGGTCGTCGGCCGCTCCACGGACGACGAGGGCACGACGATCCATCTCGCGCGCGAGGGCGAGGACCCGGTCGAGATCTACCGGCACCGCGAGTCGGCGGGCGTCGGCGGCCTCTCGCACGACGGCTCCCTGATCGCCGTCGAGCACACCGAGCACGGCGACGCCATGCACGCGGCGCTGCGCGTGCTCCTCTCCGACGGCACGCCGGTCGCCGAGCTGGACGACACCAAGGGCGGCACCGAGGAGCTGGGCCTGGAGGTGCTGGGCTTCGCGCCGGTCGACGGTGACACCCGGCTGCTCATCGGACATCAGCGCCGGGGCCGCTGGGAGCCGCTGGTGTGGGACGTGGCGACGGGCGAGGAGACCGACCTCGCCCTGGACCTGCCGGGCGACGTCAGCGCCGAGTGGTACCCGGACGGCTCGGCCCTCCTCGTTGCCCACGGCTTCGAGGCCCGCAGCGAGCTGTTCCGCTACGACCTGGCGAGCCGCGAGCTGACCCGCATCCCGACCCCGCCCGGCACGGTCTCCGGCGCCACCGCCCGCCCCGACGGCAGCGTGGAGTACCTGTGGTCCTCGGCCGCCGAGCCGCCCGCGGTCCGCTCGACGTCCGGCGGCATCGTCCTGGACCCGCCCGGCATGGCCTGCCCGCCGTCGGTGCCGGTGGAGGACGTGTGGGTGGAGGGCCCCGGCGGCCGCATCCACGCCCTGATCCAGAAGCCGGCGGGCGCCACCGGCCCGCTGCCCACGGTCTTCGACCTGCACGGCGGCCCGACCTGGCACGACAGCGACTCCTTCGCCGCCGGCCCGGCCTCCTGGGTCGACCAGGGGTATGCGGTGATCCGCATCAACTACCGCGGCTCCACCGGCTACGGCCGCGCCTGGACCGACGCCCTGAGGCACCGGGTCGGCCTGATCGAGCTGGAGGACGTGGCCGCGGTCCGCGACTGGGCCGTCTCCTCCGGCCTCGCCGACCCCGCCCGACTGGTCCTCACCGGCGCCTCCTGGGGCGGCTACCTCACCCTGCTCGGCCTCGGCACCCAGCCCGACGCGTGGACGGTGGGCATCGCGGTCGTACCCGTCGCGGACTACGTCACCGCGTACCACGACGAGATGGAGGCGCTGAAGGCCATGGACCGCACCCTGCTGGGCGGCACCCCCGAGGAGGTCCCCGAGCGTTTCGAGGCCTCCTCCCCGCTCACCTACGTCGACGCGGTCAAGGCCCCGGTCTACATCTCGGCGGGTGTCAACGACCCCCGCTGCCCGATCCGCCAGATCGACAACTACGTCAAGCGGCTGGAGACGAGAGGCGCGATCCACGAGGTGTACCGCTACGACGCCGGGCACGGCTCCCTGGTGGTGGACGAGCGGATCAAGCAGGTGAGACTGGAGACGGACTTCGCGGCCCGGCACCTGGGGGCTTTCTGACCGAGGGTCAGCGCAGTTCCGCGAGGCCTCTGCGGGTGGCGGCGACGACGACCCGGTCCCCCTTGTCCAGCACATGGCCCGGTGCCGTGTCCGTCCGCCCCTCGAGAGCCAGCACCCGCCAGGACCCGGCCCGGAAGGCGTCCCGTACCGTCCGTCCCTCCAGCTGGGGGTGCCCGGCGACATCGACCGCGGCGAACAGCAGCACCCGCCGCTCCACCGCGATGGCGCCCAGCACCTGCCGGCCCAGCATCGCCCCGGCGAACGCGGGCGCGGCCAGATGCGTGACGCTCCGGCTCCGGGTGAGGGCGTGCGGGTAGGCGGCCCGCAGGGTGCGGTACACGGCGGTGGCGAAGTCGTCGTCGTACAGCCGGAGCACCACCCGCAGATCGGGCCGTACGCTCCGCGCGTACAGCACGGCCTCCAGGTTGGTGGTGTCCGCGCTGGTCACCGCGAGCAGGGCGTACGCCCGGTGGATCTTCGCGGACTCCAGCACCCCTTCCTGGGTGACGTCCCCGAGCACCACCGGCACCCGCAGCCGCCGCGCGGTCGCAAGGCCCCGCGCGTCCGGGTCGGACTCGACGCACACGACGGGGATGTTCAGCTCGCGCAGCCGGATCAGCACCCGGGTGCCGATCTTCCCGAGCCCGAGCAGCACCACATGCCCGCCGAGACCGCGCGGCGGCTTCCGCAGGGCGGAGGCGGTGCGGAAGGTGCCCAGCGCCTCCAGCACGGCTGCCAGCAGCACCGGGAGCAGCAGCAACCCGACCAGTCCGGACAGGAGTTGGAGGATCTGCCGGGCGAGCGGCGCCCCGAGGGCGGGGTTGTCGATCGCGAACAGGTCGAGGAGGGTGTAGTAGAAGGCCCGCAGCGGGTGGATCCCCGGCGTGACCACCCACAGCGCGACGGCGAGCGCGAGCACGCACGCCACCATGCCCGCCAGCGACCACCGCAGCCGCCGGGAGAACAGCGAGGCGAGCGGCGGCACCCCGCCGCGTCCCGGCGCGGCCGACTCCCGGCCGCCCGCCGAGGACACCTGCTCCAGCACCACGGCCGCCCGCCCGGCGGCCTGCCCCACCTCGTCGTCGTCCGGCAACAGCCGGGGTTCCTGGTCCGCGCCGCCCTCGGGATCCGCGCCCGGCGGGGAGAGCAGGGCGAGCGTGCACAGTCCGGTGCCCGCCGACGGCCGTTCGACGGCCCGCAGCAGCAGCCCCTCGGTCTGGACGACCTTGCTGGTGCCGGCGACCGCGGTGGCGGCCAGCGCGGGCGCGGCGGTGTCGGCGTCGGACAGCACGGTGGTGGACGCGTCGGTGCCGCCCTCGCCGTCACCGGTGGCCAACGCGGCCGCCTGGTCGAGGAGTTCCTCGATGTGCTGGCCCAACCGCCGGTTGTAGAGCCGGAGGACGAGCCGCAGCCGCGGGTTGAGCCGACGGGCGGTCAGCGCGGCCCGGATGTTGGTCTCGTCGTCGTCGAAGACGAGGGCGAGCGCGGCGGCCCGTTCCACTCCGGCCCGGGCGAGCACGGACTCGGTGATCTCGGCGGCCTCCAGCACCCCTTCGGCCTCACCGCCGTTGCCGCCGCCGGCGGTGCTTCCGGCTCCGCCGGTGCTCGTGGCCGTCGCGGTCGAGCCGGAGCCGGAGCCGGAGCCGGAGCCGGGCCCCGAGCCGGGTCCGTTGCCGCCGCGGCCGACCGCGGCGTTCACCACGCGGTCGAACAGCGCGGCCGAAGCGGACCGGGCTCGTCCGACCACCGGAGGTCTGGCGGTGCGCCCGTTCGGCGGTACCACGAGGGTGACCTGCTCGCCGTAGACTCCGCGCAACTCGGCGGCCAGCCGGTGCGCGAGCCCGTCGTCACCGCACACCACCATGTGCGGGGCCCTGGGCCCACCTTGATACGGAACGCTCCCCACGAGGGAAAAGACTGCCCCAAGGAGAGGAGTGGTTCCAGCAACGGTGTGAACACCCTGGGGACGACTCGCGTACCGAAGGGGAGGGAGCGAACCAGGACAGCCAGCCGGAGGTAATCGCACGTGGCCATCACGGAAGACGCCCCGCCCGGCGCGGAGACCGGCCCCGCCGGCGATCCGGGCGGCGGGGAGAGCCGCAGGCTCAGCTCCCCGCTCGTGCTGACGCTGACCCTGCTCCTCGCGGTGCTCGCCCAGTCCCCGATCCGCGGGCTCCTCGGCACCCCGCTGATGCAGAGCTGGATGACGGTGTTCGTCGCGGTGACGGTCCAGGCACTGCCCTTCCTCGTCCTCGGTGTGCTGCTGTCGGCGGCGATCGCGGTGTTCGTGCCGCCGTCCTTCTTCGCGCGGGCCCTGCCGCGCCGCCCCGCCCTCGCCGTGCCGGTCGCCGGGGTCGCGGGGGCGATCCTGCCGGGCTGCGAGTGCGCGTCGGTCCCGGTGGCGGGCGCCCTCGTCCGCAGGGGCGTCACCCCGGCCGCGGCCCTCGCCTTCCTCCTCTCCGCCCCCGCGATCAACCCGATCGTCCTCACCGCCACCGCCGTCGCTTTCCCCCGCGATCCGGCGATGGTCCTCGCCCGGTTCCTGGCGAGCCTGCTGGTGGCGTGCGCGATGGGCTGGCTGTGGCAGCGCCTGGGCCGCACCGACTGGCTGCGCCCCCCGGCCCACGGCGCGCACGAGGGCGCGACCAAGGGGGAGGCGTTCTGGGGCTCGGTACGGCACGACACCATGCACGCGGGCGGCTTCCTGGTGCTCGGGGCGATGGCCGCGGCCACGCTGAAGGCGGCGACCCCCGCGGACTGGCTGCGCGCGGCGGCCGGAAACCCCGTCTTCTCCGTGCTCGCCCTCGCCGTGCTCGCCGTACTGCTGTCCATCTGCTCGGAGGCGGACGCGTTCGTCGCGGCCTCCCTCACCCAGTTCTCCCTGACGGCCAAGCTGGTGTTCCTGGTGGTGGGCCCGATGATCGACCTCAAACTGTTCGCGATGCAGGCCGGCACCTTCGGCCGTACCTTCGCCCTCCGCTTCGCGCCCGCCACCTTCGTGCTGGCCGTCGCGGGCGCCGTGGTGACCTCGGCGGTGCTCCTGTGAACCGCCATTCCCAGGCCGCCGTCATGTTCCTGCTCGGCGCCGCCCTGCTGCACGCGGGCAGCACCGACCTCTACCTCCGCTACGTCAAGGCGGCCCTGCAACCGCTGCTGCTGGCCTCCGGCGCGGTCCTCGTCCTGGCTGCGCTGGCGACGGTCTGGTACGAGCGCCGGCGGGCCAGGGCCGCCACCGGGGAGCACGGCCACAGCCACCCCGAACCCCGCGTCTCCTGGCTGCTGTTGCTCCCCCTGCTCGCCCTCATCCTCGTCGCCCCGCCCGCCCTCGGCTCCTACAGCGCCCTGCGCTCCGGCACGGCCCTGCAGAAGCCGTACACCTACGGCAAGCTGCCCGCCGCCGACCCCGCCCCGCTCTCCGTGGTCGACTACGCCTCCCGCGCGGCCTACGACCACGGCCGTTCCCTGCACGGCCGCCAGGTCCGCGTCACCGGCTTCCTCGCCCTGGACCACTCGGGCGCGCCGTATCTGGTCCGCATGGCCCTCAACTGCTGTGCGGCGGACGCCCAGCCGGTGAAGGTCGCGCTGACCGGCACCCTGCCGCCGGTCCTGCGGCCGGACGCCTGGCTGGAGGTCACCGGCACCTACAGTCCCCGCCTGGCCCGCGACCCCGTCAACAACGGCCCCATCCCCTATCTGAAGGTCACCTCGGCGACACCGGTGCCGGTGCCGCACGACCCGTACGACGAGACCTGGAACAACTGACGCCGGGCGCCTAAGCCTTCGTCTCCTTCGAGTCGAAGCGCTCCAGGTCCCGCAGCCACGCCTGCGCCGTGCCGTCCGACGGGGCACGCCAGTCGCCGCGCGGGGAGAGGGAGCCGCCCGCCGAGACCTTCGGGCCGTTCGGCATGGCCGAGCGTTTGAACTGGGAGAAGGCGAAGAAGCGGCGGATGAAGACCTCCAGCCAGTGCCGGATCTGCGCCAGGTCGTAGGTGCCGCGCTCGGCCTCCGGGAAGCCGGGGGGCCAGGCGCCGGACTCCTTGTCGTGCCAGGCGTGCCAGGCGAGGAAGGCGATCTTCGAGGGGCGGAAGCCGTAGCGCAGCACGTGGAAGAGGGTGAAGTCGTGCAGCGCGTACGGGCCGATCTTCGACTCCGTGGACTGCATCTCCTCGCCGGGCACCAGCTCGGGGCTGATCTCCGTGTCGAGGATCGCGGTGAGGATCTTGCCGGTCTCCTCGTCGAACTGCTCGCTGCCGACGACCCAGCGGATGAGGTGCTGGATCAGCGTCTTGGGCACGCCGGAGTTGACGTTGTAGTGGCTCATCTGGTCGCCGACGCCGTACGTCGACCAGCCGAGCGCCAGCTCGGAGAGGTCGCCGGTGCCGAGCACGATGCCGCCGCGCTGGTTGGCCAGCCGGAACAGGTAGTCGGTGCGCAGGCCCGCCTGGACGTTCTCGAAGGTGACGTCGTACACCGGCTCGCCGGAGGCGAAGGGGTGGCCGATCTCCTTCAGCATCAGCCGTGCGGTCGGCGTGATGTCCAGCTCGGCCGCGGTGACGCCGAGGGAGCGCATCAGCCGGTGGGCGTTGTCCTTGGTGTGGTCGCTGGTGGCGAAGCCGGGCAGGGTGAAGGCCAGGATGTCGCTGCGCGGGCGCCCGGCGCGGTCCATCGCGCGGGCGGCGACGATCAGCGCGTGCGTGGAGTCCAGGCCGCCGGAGACACCGATGACGACCTTCGGGCCGCCGATCGACGCGAGCCGCTGCTGCAACCCCGCGACCTGGATGTTGTACGCCTCGTAGCAGTCGAGGGCGAGGCGCTCGGCGTCGGCCGGGACGAACGGGAAGCGCTCCACGCGGCGGCGCAGGCCCAGGTCGGCGGCGGCCGGCGGGGTGAGTTCGAAGGACACCGTCCGGAAGTCGCCGGTGCGCGCGGCGTGGGTGCGCCGGTTCTCGCCGAACGTGCCCATCCGCTGCCGCTCCTGCCGCAGCAGGTCCAGGTCCACGTCGGCCACCGCGTACTGCTCGCCCAGCGGGAAGCGTTCGGTCTCGGCCAGCAGCGCGCCGTTCTCGTAGATCAGAGTCTGGCCGTCCCAGGACAGGTCGGTGGTCGACTCGCCGAGGCCGGCCGCCGCGTAGACGTACGCGGCGACGCAGCGGGAGGACGCCGAGCGGCACAGCAGCTTGCGGTCCTCGGCCCGGCCGACGGTGATCGGGCTGCCCGAGAGGTTGACGAGGACGGTCGCCCCGGCCAGCGCCGCCTCCGCGCTCGGCGGCACCGGCACCCACATGTCCTCGCAGATCTCCGCGTGCAGCACGAGCCCGGGCACGTCCGCCGCCGCGAAGAGCAGGTCCACGCCGAACGGCGCGTCCGCGCCGCCGAGCCGGATCGTTCCGCCACGCTCGTCGTCGCCCCCGGCGATCTGCCGGCGCTCGTAGAACTCCCGGTAGTTCGGCGGGTACGACTTCGGTACGACGCCGAGGACCCGGCCGCGGTGCACGAGCACCGCGCAGTTGAAGATCCGGTCGCGGTGGCGCAGCGGGGCGCCGACGACCAGCACCGGCAGCAGGTCCGCCGACTCGGCGACGATCGTGGCGAGCGCCGTCTCGACGTCGTCGAGCAGCGCGTCCTGCAGCAGCAGGTCGTCGATCGCGTACCCGGACAGGCACAGCTCGGGGAACACGGCGACGGCGACGCCCTCCTCGGCGCACCGGCGCGCGTGGCGCAGGACCGCCTCGGCGTTGGCGGGCGGGTCGGCGATGACGGTGTGGCCCGTACACGCGGCGACTCGGGCGAAGCCATGCTGATAGATCGACCAGAAGTTCAACGCGGCGTCCCTCACAGCCGAAGCGAATCTTGTACAGAAGGAAGCCTAAATCCCCGCCGGGCGGGGGCCCCGGCCGGTCAGTCAGGAGAGCCCCGAGGCCCGGAGCACCGCCTGCACCGTCTCGTCGTCGATGCGCCGGCCCAGGCGGTACAGGACTTCCGCACCCCGGCGCAGCGTCCCGCGTTCCAGGGAGCGGTGGACACCGGTGTCGAGTTCGTGCCAGAGCAGGGGGTTGGCCGCGAGGATGCGGGGGTCGAGTTCCAGGCGGTGGCCGTGGACGTCCCGCAGGACCAGGTGGGAGGAGACGCCGTCGTACTGCCGTACGGAGACCAGCGCGTCCGTACGGACCACGTGCCGGCGCCAGGGCGTGCGGACCGCGAGCCAGCCGGGGCCCGCGCTGACCCGCTGGGGGAGCAGGACGGCGCACACCGCGGCCGACAGGGTGACCCAGAGCAGGGCGCGCAGGGGGGTCAGGCTGCCCGCGTCCCAGTCGACCAGGAGGCACAGGGCGCAGAAGGTCAGGGCGCAGGTGAGCGCCAGCCGGGCGCTGCCGCGCCAGTGGCGGTCGCCGGCCGAGCCTGGCGGTCCGCTCCGTCGCATGAGGCCGACGCTAGGCGGCCGTGCGGGCTGCGGCGGCCGCTGCATACGGGGTCCTAGCGCCGTACGGGTGCATCTTGACGGAATCCTGACGCCGGTCGGCGCAGTCGGTCCTCAGCCGGTGTGCACGCGGGGGCGCAGGGGCCGGTTCGGTTCCGCCTCGCGCAGGACCTCGCGGGTGACCGGGGCGACCTCGCCCTGGCCGAAGAGGAAGAAACGCAGGAAGTTGGCGAAGGGGTTGCCCTCGGTCCACTCGAAGTAGATGTGCGGGGTGCAGCCGGTGGCGTCGCGGGCGTGCAGGAGGAGCGCGGCGAGGGCGTTGGGGATGGAGGAGGACTCCAGGGTCAGCACGCGGTAGCGGTTGTGCAGGACCTCGCCGCGCACGTTCAGGCCCGCCTCGAACTCGGAGGGGTCGGTGACCGTGACCTCGACGAAGACGAAGTCCTCCGAGGCCGGGATGTCGTTGTCGGCCCTGATCTGCTCGACCTTGTCGCGGTACTCGGTCTTGTCCCGCCGGCCGGGCTTGTTCGCGATGAAGCGGATGCGGCGGTGCGACATGTCCCGGATGAACCGTTCCGCCATGTCGTCCAGCTCGATATGGGTGACGCGCAGCTCGAAGGCGCGGGCCAGCCGGGAGAGGAAGGAGACGAGCATGATGCCGACGATGAAGCAGGCACCGATCTTCACGCCGTCCGGGCGCTCGATGACGTTGGCCACGGTGACGTAGAGCAGGACCGCGGACACGGTGGCGAAGGCGACGGTCCAGCCGCGCTGGGCCGCCCGGTGGGAGGCGATGGTCACGGCGATCGCCGCGGACGACATCAGGACCAGCACGCCGGTGGCGTAGGCGCCGCCCTGCTTGTCGACGTTGGCGTCGAAGAGCCAGGTGACCAGGAAGGCGACCAGGGTGAAGACGATGACCATCGGGCGCACCGCGCGGGCCCATTGCGGGGCCATGCCGTAGCGGGGCAGATAGCGCGGCATCAGGTTGAGCAGGCCGGCCATGGCGGAGGCGCCGGCGAACCAGAGGATGGCGATGGTCGACAGGTCGTAGACCGTGCCGAAGGCGCCACCGAGGTACTCGTGGGCGAGGTAGGCGAGCGCGCGGCCGTTGGCCTTGCCGCCGGGCTTGAACTCGGCGGCCGGGATGAGCACCGTGGTGATGAAACTGGTGGTGATCAGGAAGACGCTCATGATCAGCGCGGCCGTGGTGAGCAGCTTCTTGGTGTCGCGGATCCGGCCGCTCGGCTTCTCCTCCGTGTCCCCCGGATCGCCCTGGACGTGGGGCATGACCGCGACGCCGGTCTCGAAGCCGGACAGGCCGAGGGCGAGCTTGGGGAAGACCAGCAGGGACACGCCGATCATGGCGAAGACGTTGCCGTGCGCGGCGGTCAGGGCGCTGGTCCAGTCGGTGACCACGTGCCCGGCGGTGAGCACGTGCCACAGGCCGGCCGCCACGACCACCGCGTTCAGGGCGAGGTAGACCACCACCAGGGCGAACGCGACGCCGATCGCCTCCAGGAAGCCCTTGAGGAACACCGCGCCCAGCAGGGCCACCAGCAGCAGCGTGATCAGCATCTGCAGGCCGTGCAGGGTGCTCGTCAGGTGCGGGTTCTCGATGAGGTGGGTGGAGGCGTCGGCGGCCGACAGGGTGATGGTGATCAGGAAGTCGGTGGCGGCGAAGCCCAGCAGCGTCAGGACGAACAGCTTGCCCTTCCAGAAGGACAGCAGCCGCTCCAGCATGGCGATGGAGCCCTCGCCGTGCGGGCTCTCCTCGGCCACCCTGCGGTAGACGGGAAGGGCGCCGGCGAGGGTGACGGCGACGAGGACCAGGGTGGCGACGGGGGAGAGCAGGCCGGCCGCCAGGGCCGCGATGCCGGGCTGGTAGCCGAGGGTGGAGAAGTAGTCGACACCGGTCAGGCACATCACCCGGTACCAGTGCTGGCCCCGGTGCGGGGGCTCCGGCTCGGCGTGCGGGCCGGTGTGGCCCCCGGCCCTGCCCATGTCGGACAGGCCCTGCAGCATCCAGGCGCGCAGCCGACCGGTATGAGGAGCGTGTTCGGAGGTGGCCATCGGCGTGCTCCCGACGTGCGGCTCAGCGTGAGGTTCCGGCCATCACGCGACGGCGGCACCAGCGTAAGCAGACGGTGCCGCGCGGGCCCATGGGTCATGCCGCCGGGCTGTCGAGCCTGTGCGGGGACCGGCGGCGAGCGCTGGCCGGACATCGGGGTTCGAGGCTCCGCCTTCGCGCGGGGAGCGATTGCGCCGTACGGGGGATCCGGCGCCCGTCAGGCACCGAGGCGGCGGCTGCCCACCGGGCTGCCGAGGGCACCGCGGGTTCCCCGAGGGCGCGGGGCTTGCCCGGGCGCCGGACCGCACGGAGCAGCGGCAGGCGCGGTCCCGGCAGCTTCAGGCCCCCGGCGCGACCCCGTCGACGTACGACACGCAACCGGCCGCCTGCGCCCAAGGCCGGCGGAGTTCAGGTGAGCCGCTCACACATCGGACAGCCGGGCCTCCTCGAGGTCCAGCGCCCGCTGCAGCCGCCGCCGCGTGGTGTCACTGATCGCATGCGCGTCGTACAGCCGCTGCAGTTCACCGGTCTCCACGGCGATCAGGTCGCGCCGCAGCTGCCGGTAGACCCGGTCGGCGGACTCGGTGGCCACGCCCCCGGTGCCGTTGGTCCGGGCGAGGCCGTCGCGGGCGTCGTCGAGGCGGGCGTTCAGGCCGCGGCGCAGCCGGTCCAGGACGACGTCCGGTACGACCTCCAGCTCGGCGAGCTCCTCCAGGCGGGCGAGGCCGGCGTGGGCGAGGTGGGAGCGGGCCTCGGCCTCCTCGCGCGCGGTGTGGGCGGGCTCCAGGGCGATGCCGGAGGCGCGGACGACCGGGGCGAGGGTGAAACCCTGGACGACGAGGGTGACCACGACGACCGAGGTGGTCAGGACCAGGACCAGCGGCCGGTCGGTGAGCGGACCGCCGTTCCTCATGACCTCGGGTATGGACAGCGCGGCGGCCAGCGGCATCACCCCGCGGGTGCCCGCCCAGGTCAGCACCACCGGCACCCGCCAGTTCAGCCGGCCGGCCCCGCCCTTGCGCTGCACCACGGCCGACAGGGGCGCCAGCCACAGCAGGCGTACGGCGACGAGGGTGGCGGCGACGGCCAGGGCGTACAGCGGCCAGGCCCGGTCGCCGTCCGCCAGGGCCCGTACCTGGGAGGGCAGGGCCAGCCCTATCAGGCTGAAGACGACGCTCTCCAGGAGGAACACCACCGTGCCGTACACCGCGTGCAGCTGGAGCCGTATGCGTGCGTTGGTGAGCCGGTCGCCCCGGCCGCCCAGCACCACCCCGGCCACCACGCAGGAGGTCACCCCGGAGGTGTGCGCCACCTCGGCCAGCAGGTAGGCGGCGTACGGGGTGACCAGGGCGATCACCGTCTCCAGCACCGGGTCCTCGGTGCGGCGCCGGATCAGGGTGACCACGGCGGCCACGGCCGCCCCGATCACCGTGCCGCCGCCCGCGAGCAGGAAGAACTCGCCGCTCGCCGCGCCCCAGTCGGCGGCGGCCGCGGCGACGGCGATGCCCGCCGCCACCCGGACCAGCACCAGGGAGGTCGCGTCGTTGAACAGGCTCTCCGCCTGGACGAGGACCTGGACCCGGGGCGGCAGGGCGAGCCGGCGGCCGAGCGCGGTCACCGCCACCGGGTCGGTGCTGGCCAGCACCGCGCCCAGCACGAACGCCATCTGCCAGGACAGGGGGGTGACCAGCACCGCCACCGCGGCGACGGCCGCCGCGGAGGCGAGCACCAGGCCGATGGCGAGGATCCCGACCGGCTTCCACACCGCCCGCAGCTCCCGCCAGGGCATGTCCTCGGCGCTCGCGTACAGCAGCGGGGGCAGCACGACGAGGCCGATGATCTGCGGGCTGATCTGGATCTGTGGGGTGCCCGGCAGCAGCGCCACGGCGAGGCCGGCGACCACGAGGAGGGAGGGGGCGGGGATGCGCCAGCGGCGCGCGAAGGTGGCGACCACCGTGGCGAGGACCACGAGGGCGAGAACCGTACCGACGCTGCGCATGCCGTCCCCCTGGAGTTGCGGAAGCCGCTCCGGCTCCCGGCCGACCAGACTTCCCGGCACACCTGCCCTCACCCTATCGGGCCAGGTCACGTCAAGACAGTGTCAAGGTCCACCGGACCGGCGCCAAGGAACCGCTAACACGCGCACCGGCCGCCCTTCGAAGCGGCTTCCTTGGGAGCAGGAACCCTCCCGTGAAGGGGAGTTGGATGGTGAGCGGAGCGCGTCGGCGGCGATGAGTGACGTACGGCCCGGACGACTGAAGGTCTACCTCGGGGCGGCCCCGGGGGTCGGCAAGACCTACCGGATGCTCGACGAGGGGCGCCGCCGCGCCACCCGCGGCGCGGACGTGGTGGTGGGGTTCGCGGAGTGCCACGGGCGCCCGCGCACCGAGGCGATGCTCGACGGCCTGGAGACCGTCCCGCGCCTCGCCTGCACCTACCGCGGCGGGGGCTTCGAGGAGATGGACGTGGCCGCGGTGCTGGCGCGCCGTCCGCAGGTGGCGATCGTGGACGAGTTCGCCCACAGCAACGTCCCCGGCGACGGCCGCAACGCCAAGCGCTGGCAGGACATCGAGGTGCTGCTGGACGCGGGTATCGACGTGATCACGGCGCTCAACGTCCAGCACCTGGAGTCCCTCAACGACGTGGTCGAGAAGATCACCGGGGTGCCGCAGCACGAGACGGTGCCGGACGAGGTCGTACGGCGGGCCGGGCAGGTCGAGCTGGTGGACATGCCGCCCGAGGGGCTGCGCCGGCGCATGGCGCACGGGAACATCTACGCCCCGGAGAAGATCGACGCCGCGCTGGCCAACTACTTCCGGCCCGGCAATCTGACGGCCCTGCGGCAGCTGGCGCTGCTGTGGACGGCCGACCGGGTGGACGAGGCGCTGCAGGAGTACCGCTCGGCGCACGGCATCGGCGGAGTGTGGGAGACCCGGGAGCGGGTCGTCGTGGCCCTGACCGGCGGGCCGGAGGGCGACACGCTGGTACGGCGGGCCGCCCGCATCGCCGACCGGTCCGCCGGCGGCGATCTGCTCGCGGTGCACGTGGCCCGCAGCGACGGTCTCGCGGCCGGGGTCTCGCACGCCTCACTGGCCCGGCAGCGCCGGCTGGTGGAGGACCTCGGCGGCAGCTACCACTCGGTCGTCGGCGACGACGTGGCGACCGCCCTGGTGGAGTTCGCCCGCGCCGAGAACGCCACCCAGCTGGTGCTGGGAACCAGCAGGCGGGGGCGGCTGGCCCGGTTCCTGACCGGGCCCGGCACCGGGGAGACGGTGACCGAGCTGTCCGGCGACATCGACGTGCACCGGGTCACCCACGAGCGGGCAGGGCGCGGCACCCTGCTGCCGTCCCGGCGCCGCACGCTGTCGACGGCCCGGCTGATCGCGGGCCCGGTGGCCGGACTGGTGCTGCCGGTCCTGCTCACCGCCGTCCTCGCCCAGCTGCGCGGCACGCTGAACCTGACCAGTGAGGCCCTGCTGTTCCTGCTCGCCGTGGTGGGCGTGGCCTGCATAGGCGGGGTCGCCTCCGCGGTGATCGCGTCGGTGACGGCGTCCCTGCTGCTCAACTACTGGTTCATCCCGCCCATCGGCGCCTTCACCCTGGACGACCCCAACGCGCTGCTCGCCCTCGCGGTGTTCGCGGTCGTCGCGGCCACCGTCGCCGCCGTCGTCGACCGGTCCCTGCGCCTGTCGCGCCGCTCGGCCCGCGCGACGGCCGAGGCGGAGACCATGTCGTCGCTGGCCGGCAGCATCGTGCGCGGCGAGGCGACCATCCCGGCGCTGCTGGAGCGGACCCGGGAGACCTTCGGCATGGAGTCGGCGGACCTGGTGGACGAGCCGCCCGACACGCCCGCGGTGACGGCCGTTCCGGCGGGCGCCGGTGCCTTCCTCGCGCTGCGCGGACGTACCCTCTCCTCCTCCGAGCGGCGGGTGCTGGCCGCGTTCGCCGCGCACGTCGGCTCCGCGGTGGAGCGGGCCCGGCTGGCCGAGGCGGCGGCCGAGGTGGAGCCGGTGAAGGCCGCCGACCGGCTGCGTACGGCGCTGCTGCGGGCCGTCGGCCACGACCTGCGCACCCCGCTGGCCGCCGGGTGGGCCGCCGTCACGTCCCTGCGCAGCCGGGACGTCGCCTTCTCCGAGGAGGACCGCGACGAACTCCTCGCCACCGCCGACGAGTCCATGGCCAAGCTCAACCGCCTGGTGGAGAACCTGCTCGACCTCAGCCGCCTGGAGGCCGGCGCGCTCACCCTGAACCTGCGCGCGACCTCCCTGGAGGAGGTGCTGCCCATGGCGCTGGCGGACGTGCCGGAGGTCGAGGTGGCGGACGTGGAGGACATCCCGGCGGTGCTGGCCGACCCGCCGCTGCTGGAACGGGTGATCGCCAACCTCGTCGGCAACGCCGCCCGGCACACCCCGCCCGGGAAGAAGGTGCTGGTCACCGCGAGTGCCCTGGCCGGGCGGGTGGAGCTGCGGGTGGTGGACCGGGGGCCCGGGCTCCCGGCCGACGGCCGCGACCGCCTCTTCGAGCCCTTCCAGCGGCTCGGCGACACCGACAACACCACGGGCCTCGGCCTCGGCCTCGCCCTCGCGCGCGGCCTGACCGAGGCGATGAACGGCACCCTGAGCCCCGAGGACACCCCCGGCGGCGGCCTGACCATGGTCGTGTCGCTGCCGTTCGCGGCACAGCCGGCCGGCGCCGAACCGGCCGAGCAGAACGTGGGAGGAGCGTGACTCACTCCAGGCCGGAGGCCCGGAACACGGCACGGGCGGTCTCGCGGTCCACACGCCGGGCGAGGCTCCCCAGGGCGGTCGTGCCGCACAGCAGCAGGCCGTCGGCCGCCGACTTCCGCGCGCCCTCGTCCAGGCGGAGCCACAACCGGGGGTTGCGCACCAGGACTTGGGGGTCGATCTCGACGCGGCCGCCGAGGGCGTCGCGCAGCAGCAGCCGTGGGGAGACCCCGTCCAGGCAGCGGACCGACACCAGCAGGTCCGTCCGCACCCGGTGCTCGCGCAGCAGCCGGCGTGAGGCGAGCCAGCCGCCGCCGGCGGACACCCGGGCGGGACACAGCACGACGAAGAGCAGCCCGGAGAGGGCGAACCAGAGCGCGGCGCGCCACAGGACGGTCCGGCCGGAGCCCCAGTCGATCAGGAACAGCAGGGTGAGCAGTGCGCCGGCGCAGCGGACGGCGCTCCACCGCTCCCGCGTCCAGTCCAGGTCGGTCGCCGCCTCACCCGGTGCGTCAGGGCGTCCCATGGCGCCGACGGTAGTGACCCGGGGAAGCACAACGGCGGACCTTGATGCGGCTCTGACGACGCGACCCGTCAAGATCGCGTCAAGGCGGGCCGGTTGAGCGCGAAGATGCCGCAAGGACCGGTCGGACGCGGTGGGAAACGGTCGGAACCTGGGTGCACCCGCGCACACTTCAGTCCTCGTGCGCGGTCGCAGCACGATAGGAGCACGCGCCCATGTCCGTCCTGACCACCGAGCCGGATGCCGTCCCCGCCGGCGAGGAGCCGCCTGATACCGGCGAGCGCCACCGGCTGACCGCCGTCACGGGGCTCGCGGCACTCTCCCTGGACGCGATGGCGTCGGTGGCCTACGGGCCGGAGGCGATCGTCCTCGTGCTCGCCGCCGCGGGCGCGCACGGGCTCGGCTTCACGCTGCCGGTCACGCTCGCCATCGCGGCCCTGCTGGCGGTGCTGTTGGCCTCCTACCGGCAGGTGATCGCGGCCTTCCCGGACGGCGGCGGCTCCTACGCCGTGGCGAAGACGCATCTGGGGGCGCGGACCAGCCTGGTGGCCGCCGCCTCGCTGGTGCTGGACTACGTACTCAACGTCGCCGTCGCGGTCACGGCGGGTGTGGCCGCCCTGACCTCCGCCTTCCCCGCCCTCTACGGCGACCGGCTGTGGCTGTGCCTGGCCGTGCTCGCGCTGATCACCGGCGTCAACCTGCGGGGGATCGTGGAGTCGGCGAAGGCGTTCATCGTGCCCACGGTCGTCTTCGTGGGCGCGATCTTCGTACTCATCGTCGCGGGCCTGTTGCGGTCGGCTCCGGTGAGTACGGTCACCGCGGCCGGGCATGCCTCGGTCGTCGCGGACAACGCCACGAGCGTCGGTGTCCTGCTCCTGCTGAAAGCTTTCGCTTCGGGGTGTTCCGCGCTGACCGGCGTCGAGGCCATCGCCAACGCCGTCCCCTCCTTCCGCGTCCCGCGGGTCCGCCGTTCCCAGCGCGCGGAGGTCGCCCTCGGCGCCGTGCTCGGGCTGATGCTGATCGGCCTGTCGGTGCTGATCGGGCGCTTCCACCTCCAGCCGGTCGAGGGCGTGACGGTCCTCGCCCAGCTCGCGGACGCCTCGCTCGGCCACAACTGGGCTTTCTACGTCATCCAGTTCGCGACGATGATTCTGCTGGCGCTCTCGGCGAACACCTCCTTCGGCGGGCTGCCGGTGCTGCTGAAGCTGCTCGCCCGTGACAACTACGCGCCGCACGTCTTCGCCCTGAAGGCCGACCGCCAGGTGCACCGGCACGGCGTCCTCGCGCTCGCCGTCGTCTCCGCCGCGCTGCTGGTCTTCTCCGGCGGCGACACCAACACCCTGGTGCCGATGTTCGCCATCGGTGTGTTCGTCGGCTTCACGATCGCCCAGGTGGGGATGGTGCGGCACTGGCGCCTGGAGCGGGGCTCCGGCCGGCGCGGGAAGGCGCTGCTCAACGGCTTCGGTGCGGTGCTGACCGGGGTCGCGGCCGTCGTCGTCACGGCGAGCAAGTTCACCGAGGGGGCGTGGCTGATCGTCGTCGCTCTGCCGTTGCTGGTGCTGGGCTTCACCACCGTGCACCGCGCCTACGGCCGGATCGGTGAGCGGCTCGGACTCGGCCGTATCCCGCAGGCCCCGTACCGCGAGCGCTCGCTGGTGGTCGTTCCCGTGTCGTCCCTGTCCCGGCTGACCTCGGAGGCCCTGTCGGCGGCGGCCTCGCTCGGTGACGAGGTCCGTGCGGTGACCGTGTGCTACCCGGACCCCGAGGACCGGACCCAGTTGCACGCGCTGGAGCGGTCCTGGGCGGAATGGGACCCCGGTGTGCCCCTCGTGCGGCTGTCCTGCGCGCGGCGCAGCCTGGGCCGCCCCATCGCCGAGTACGTCCGTGAGGTGGCCGCCGCCGAGCCCGGCACCCGGGTCACCGTGCTGATCCCGGAGGCGGAGCCGGAGCGGCTGTGGCAGCGGATGCTGCAGAACCAGCGGGGCGCGGTCGTCGCGCACGCCGTGCGGCGGGAGACGGACGCGGTGATCTGCCGGCTGCGCTTCCGCCTGTGAGACGGGTCACCGGCTGTCACACCTGCTTACCGACCGGTACGGATCAGCGGTCGTAAGGGACCCGTCAAAGCCGTGAGCGTGGCCGTAAGAGGGTCGTCAACGGGTGACCGGATCCGGCCAGACAGGCGCTTTCCTCGTACACGTCCGTTTCAACCGAACCTCACTCCAGGAGTTCGCGATGGCCGATCTGGCCTTCGTCGTCACCGTGCTCGCGGGTTTCGCGCTGGTGGCTCTCGTCGCCAAGGGGGTGACGAAGCTGTGACCGTCGAAAACGTCGTCGGACTGGTCGTGGCCGTCGCCCTGCTGGGCTATCTCGTCCTCGCCCTGATCTTCCCGGAGAGGTTCTGAGACACGACATGGGTCCCGTACTTGCAGGCGTACTCCAGCTGACCGCCCTGATAGGCGCGCTGGCCCTCGCCTACATCCCGCTCGGCACCTACATGGCCAAGGTCTACTCCTCGCGGGGGCACCTGCGCGTCGAGAAGTGGATCTACAAGGCCATCGGTGCCAACCCTGACACCGAGATGACCTGGCCCGCGTACCTGCGCGGTGTGCTGGCCTTCTCCGCCGTCAGCGTCCTCTTCCTCTACCTGCTGCAGCGGCTGCAGGGCGTGCTGCCCGGCTCGCTGCACTTCTCCTCGGTCAACCCGGCGCAGTCGTTCAACACGGCCGTGTCCTTCGTGACCAACACCAACTGGCAGTCGTACTACGGCGAGCAGACCATGGGTCACGTCGTGCAGACCGCCGGTCTGGCCGTGCAGAACTTCCTCTCGGCGGCCGTCGGTATCGCCGTTGCGGTGGCTCTCGTTCGGGGGTTCGCGCGCTCGCGCACCGGTGAACTGGGCAACTTCTGGTCGGACTTGGTGCGCGGCACGCTGCGCATCCTGGTGCCGATGTCGGTCGTCGCCGCGGTGATCCTGGTCGCCTGCGGCGCCATCCAGAACTTCTCCGGCATCCACGAGGTCGGTCAGTTCATGGGCGGCTCGCAGCAGTGGAACGGCGGCGCGGTCGCCTCGCAGGAGGCCATCAAGGAGATCGGCACCAACGGCGGCGGCTACTTCAACGCCAACTCCGCCCACCCCTTCGAGAACCCGACCCCGTTCACGAACCTCTTCGAGATCTTCCTGATCCTCGTCATCCCCTTCTCGCTGACCCGCACCTTCGGCGTGATGGTCGGCAACGTGAAGCAGGGCTACGCGATCCTCGCCACGATGTTCACCATCTGGCTGGGCTTCACCGCGCTGATGATGTGGACCGAGTTCGCCCACCACGGCCCGGCGCTGCAGGCGGCCGGCGGGGCGATGGAGGGCAAGGAGGTCCGCTTCGGCGTCGGCGGCTCGTCGATCTTCGCGGTGGCGACCACGCTCACCTCGACCGGTGCGGTGGACTCCTTCCACTCCTCCTTCACGGGCCTCGGCGGCGGCATCACGATGCTGAGCATGATGCTGGGCGAGATCACGCCCGGCGGTACCGGCTCCGGCCTGTACGGCATCCTGATCATGGCGGTCATCGCGGTGTTCATCGCCGGTCTGATGGTCGGCCGTACGCCCGAGTACCTGGGCAAGAAGATCGGCGGCCGCGAGATGAAGCTCGCCGCCTGCTACATCCTCATCACCCCCGCCCTGGTGCTGGTGTTCACGGCGGCCTCCATGGCGCTGCCGACGCCGCCGCACTCGATGCTCAACTCCGGTGCGCACGGGTTCTCCGAGGTGCTGTACGCGTTCACGTCCGCGTCGAACAACAACGGTTCGGCCTTCGCCGGGCTGAACGCGAACACCGACTGGTACAACACCACGACCGGACTCGCGATGCTGCTCGGCCGCTTCCTGCCGATGGTGTTCGTGCTGGCGCTGGCCGGCTCCCTCGCCGAGCAGAAGCCGGTACCGGTGACCGCGGGCACCCTGCGCACCGAGAAGCCGCTGTTCACCGGTCTGCTGGTGGGCGCGATCCTGATCATCACCGGTCTGACCTACTTCCCGGCCCTCGCGCTGGGTCCGCTGGCCGAGGGGCTGGCGTCATGACGACCGACATCAAGAAGCAAGAGGACTCCATGTCCACTCCCACCCTTGCGCCCCACACGGACGCGCCGACCGGGCACAAGCCCGCCGAGGGCCGTGTCGGAGCGGGCCTCTTCGAACCCAGGCAGCTGCTGAAGTCCCTGCCGGAAGCCTGCCGCAAGCTCGACCCGCGGGTGATGGTCAAGTCCCCCGTGATGTTCGTGGTGTGGATCGGCTCCGTGCTGACCACGATCTTCTCCTTCCAGCACCCGGGCGACTGGTTCGGCTGGACCATCAGCGCCTGGCTGTGGCTGACGGTGATCTTCGCCAACCTGGCGGAGGCCGTGGCCGAGGGCCGGGGCAAGGCGCAGGCCGACACCCTACGCAAGGCCAAGACCGACACCGTGGCCCGCCGGCTGCTCGCGGACGGCTCCGAGGAGCAGGTGCCGGGTACCGCGCTGACCATCGGTGACCTGGTGGTCTGCGAGGCCGGTGATGTCATCCCCGGTGACGGTGACGTCGTCGAGGGTGTCGCCTCGGTGGACGAGTCGGCGATCACGGGTGAGTCGGCTCCGGTGATCCGTGAGTCCGGTGGCGACCGGTCCGCGGTGACCGGCGGTACGAAGGTGCTGTCCGACCGGATCGTCATCAAGATCACGACGAAGCCCGGCGAGACGTTCATCGACCGGATGATCAACCTGGTCGAGGGCGCCGCCCGGCAGAAGACGCCCAACGAGATCGCGCTGAACATCCTGCTCGCCTCGCTGACCATCGTCTTCCTGCTGGCGGTGGCCACCCTCCCGCCGTTCGCGGACTTCGCCCACACGCACCTGACGATGGTGGTGCTGGTGGCCCTGCTGGTCTGCCTGATCCCGACCACGATCGGCGCCCTGCTGTCCGCGATCGGTATCGCGGGCATGGACCGGCTGGTGCAGCGCAATGTGCTGGCCATGTCCGGTCGTGCGGTCGAGGCCGCCGGTGACGTCTCCACACTGCTGCTGGACAAGACCGGCACCATCACCCTCGGCAACCGTCAGGCGGCGGAGTTCGTGCCGGTGAAGGGCACCACCGAGGCGGAGGTCGCGGACGCGGCCCAGCTGTCGTCCCTCGCGGACGAGACGCCAGAGGGCCGCTCGATCGTCGTCCTGGCCAAGGAGAAGTACGGGCTGCGCGAGCGGCACCAGGGCGAGCTGGTCGGCGCCGAGTGGATCGAGTTCACCGCCCAGACCCGTATGTCGGGTGTGGACGTCGACGGCCGGAAGATCCGCAAGGGCGCGACCGCCTCGGTGATCGCCTGGGTCGAGGAGCAGGGCGGCACGGTCGCCGAGGACGCGGACGGCATGGCCAACCGGATCTCCGAGGCCGGCGGCACCCCGCTGCTCGTCGCCGTCCACGACGACAGGGGCGCCCGCGTCCTGGGTGTCATCCACCTGAAGGACGTCGTGAAGGAGGGCATGCGGGAGCGGTTCGAGGAGCTGCGCCGCATGGGCATCAAGACCGTCATGATCACGGGTGACAACCCGCTGACCGCGAAGGCGATCGCCGAGGAGGCGGGCGTCGACGACTTCCTCGCGGAGGCCACCCCCGAGGACAAGATGGCCCTCATCAAGCGGGAGCAGGCCGGCGGCAAGCTGGTCGCGATGACCGGCGACGGCACCAACGACGCCCCGGCGCTCGCGCAGGCGGACGTCGGCGTGGCGATGAACACCGGTACGTCGGCCGCCAAGGAGGCCGGCAACATGGTCGACCTCGACTCCAACCCGACCAAGCTGATCGAGATCGTGGAGATCGGCAAGCAGCTGCTGATCACGCGCGGTGCGCTGACGACGTTCTCCATCGCCAACGACGTCGCGAAGTACTTCGCGATCATCCCGGCGCTGTTCGCGGCGGTCTACCCGGGCCTGGACAAGCTGAACATCATGCACCTGTCCTCGCCCGACTCCGCGATCCTGTCCGCGGTCGTCTTCAACGCGCTGATCATCATCGCGCTGGTGCCGCTGTCCCTGAAGGGCGTGCAGTACCGGCCGGTCAGCGCGGACAAGATGCTGCGGCGCAACCTCGGGATCTACGGCATCGGCGGCCTGATCGCGCCCTTCATCGGCATCAAGATCATCGACATGCTCATCTCCCTCATCCCCGGGCTGTGACTCTTCAAAGGCGTGCTGATCACCATGAACAACTCCGTAACCAACACCGTCCGGTTGCTCGGGGCGGGCCTCAGGGCCCTCCTCGTGCTGACCCTGGTGACGGGCGTCATCTACCCACTGGTCGTCACCGGCATCGCCCAGGGGCTGTTCGGCGGCAAGGCGAACGGCTCGGAGATCAAGGCGGACGGCAAGGTCGTCGGCTCGTCGCTGATCGGGCAGTCGTACAACCTGCCGCTGAAGAAGGGCCAGACCAGCCCGGACCCGGACCTGAAGTGGTTCCAGGGCCGCCCGCAGAACGGGCTCGGCACCAACTCCGTCAACACGCGGTACCAGCTGATCCTGTCCGGGGCCACCAACTTGTCCGCCGACAGCGGCGCGGTGAACGGCAAGTGCCCGGACACGCCCGCGGACAAGACGCTCTGCGCCCAGGTGCTCGCCGCCAAGGACGCCGTCGTCAAGGACAACTCCGTTCCCGGCTACACCGTGAAGCCGGCCGACGTCCCCGCCGACGCCGTCACCTCCTCCGGCTCCGGACTGGACCCGGCCATCTCCCCGGAGTACGCCGAACTCCAGGTGCACCGGGTCGCCGCGAGGAACGGCCTGCCCGTCGCCCAGGTCGAAAAGCTGGTCAGGGACCACACGGCCGGCCGCACCCTGGGCTTCATCGGCGAGCCGCGGGTGAACGTCCTGGAGCTCAACATCGCGCTCAAGGACCTCGTGGCCACGAAGTGACGGCCTTACGCGATCCGCGACGGGAGTCGGCATCCGAGGGTGCCGACTCCCGCAGGCATGACAGGAGAGACACACACCCATGACCAGGGTGCTCGTGGTGGAGGACGACCCGCAGCTGGTACGGGCCCTCGTCATCAACTTGCAGGCACGTCACTACGGCGTGGACGCCGCCCCCGACGGCGCCACGGCCCTGCGGCTCGCCGCCTCGCGTCAGCCCGACGCGGTGCTGCTGGACCTCGGCCTGCCCGACATGGACGGCGTCGACATCATCAAGGGCCTGCGGGGCTGGAGCCGCGTTCCGATCCTGGTCCTGTCCGCCCGGCAGGCCTCCGACGAGAAGGTGGCCGCCCTCGACGCGGGTGCGGACGACTACGTCACCAAGCCGTTCAGCATGGACGAACTGCTCGCCCGGCTGCGGGCCGCCGTCCGCCGGACCGAGGACACACCGCTGGTCCCCGAGACGACACTGGTCGAGACCGAGCACTTCACCCTGGACCTGCTCGCGAAGAAGGCCGTACGGGACGGGCGGGACGTACGGCTGACCCCGACCGAGTGGCACCTGCTGGAGATCCTGGTCACCAACCCCGGTCGGCTGATCACCCAGAAACAGCTGCTCCAGGAGGTCTGGGGCGTCTCGCAGCGCAACAAGACCAACTACCTGCGGGTCTACATGGCCCAGCTGCGCCGCAAGCTGGAGTCGGACCCCTCCCAGCCCCGCTATCTGATCACCGAGCCCGGCATGGGCTACCGCTTCGAGGGATGACATGGCACGTGGCAGGCTCCGGATCTACCTCGGCGCGGCACCCGGCGTCGGCAAGACCTACGCGATGCTGTCGGAGGCACACCGCCGTATCGAGCGGGGCACCGACTGCGTGGTCGCCTTCGTGGAACACCACCACCGGCCGCGCACCGAGGTGATGCTGCACGGGCTGGAACAGGTGCCGCGCCGGGAACTCACCTACCGGGGCAGCGTCTTCACCGAGATGGACGTGGACGCCGTCCTCGCCCGCCGCCCGCAGGTGGCGCTCGTGGACGAGCTGCCCCACACCAACATCCCCGGCTCGCGCAACGCCAAGCGCTGGCAGGACGTGGAGGAGCTGCTGGCCGCCGGGATCGACGTGATCTCGACCGTCAACATCCAGCACCTGGAGTCACTCGGTGACGTGGTCGAGTCGATCACCGGGGTGCGGCAGCAGGAGACCGTCCCGGACGAGGTCGTACGCCGCGCGGACCAGATCGAGCTGGTCGACATGTCCCCGCAGGCCCTGCGCCGCCGGATGGCGCACGGCAACATCTACAAACCCGACAAGGTCGACGCGGCCCTGTCCAACTACTTCCGCCCCGGGAACCTGACCGCCCTGCGCGAGCTGGCGCTGCTGTGGGTGGCCGACCGGGTCGACGAGTACCTCAACGAGTACCGGCGCGAGCACCGGGTGTCCACCATCTGGGGCTCGCGGGAGCGGATCGTGGTCGGTCTGACCGGCGGCCCCGAGGGGCGCACCCTGATACGGCGTGCCGCGCGGCTGGCGGAGAAGGGCGCCGGCGGCGAGGTGCTGGCCGTCTACATCTCCCGCAGCGACGGCCTGTCCTCGGCCTCCCCGAAGGAACTCGCCGACCAGCGCACCCTCGTGGAGGACCTGGGCGGCACCTTCCACCAGGTCGTCGGCGACGACATACCGGCCGCCCTGCTCGACTTCGCGCGGGGCGTGAACGCCACCCAGATCGTGCTGGGCGTCTCCCGTCGCCGCAGCTGGCAGTACGTCTTCGGGCCCGGCGTCGGCGCCACGGTCGCCCGCGAGTCCGGTCCCGACCTCGACGTGCACCTCATCACGCACGACGAGGCGGGCAAGGGCCGCGGACTGCCGGTGGCGCGCGGCGCCCGCCTCGGCCGCTCCCGGGTCATCTGGGGCTGGGCCGTGGGAGTCATCGGCCCGGCCCTCCTCACCTGGCTCCTCACCAGCGCCACCCCGGATGTCGGCCTCGCCAACGACATGCTGCTGTACCTGACGCTGACGGTGGCCGCCGCCCTGCTCGGCGGGCTCTTCCCCGCGCTGGCCTCCGCGGTGGTCGGCTCCCTGCTGCTCAACTGGTACTTCACCCCGCCCGTCCACACCCTCACGATCGCCGACCCGAAGAACATCGTCGCCATCGCGATCTTCGTCGGGGTCGCCGTGTCCGTGGCCTCGGTGGTGGACCTCGCCGCCCGGCGCACCCACCAGGCGGCCCGGCTGCGCGCCGAGTCGGAGATCCTGTCCTTCCTCGCGGGCAACGTCCTGCGCGGCGAGACCACTCTGGAGGCACTGCTGGAGAGGGTCCGCGAGACCTTCGGCATGGAGTCGGTGGCCCTGCTGGAGCGCAGCGGCGAGACCGCTCCCTGGACCTGCGCCGGCAGTGTGGGACCCCGGCCGGCCGAGATCCCCGTGGACGCCGACGTCGACGTCCCCGTCGGCGACCACATGGCCCTCTCCCTGCGCGGCCGGGTGCTGCCCGCCGCCGACCGCCGGGTGCTGGCCGCGTTCGCCGCGCAGGCCGCCGTGGTCCTGGACCGGCAGCGGCTGCAGAGCGAGGCCGACCGGGCGAAGGAACTGGCCGAGGGAAACCGCATCCGCACCGCCCTGCTGGCCGCCGTCAGCCACGACCTGCGCACCCCGCTGGCCGGCATCAAGGCCGCGGTGACCTCGCTCAGGTCGGACGACGTCGAGTGGTCCGCGCAGGACCAGGCGGAGCTGCTGCAGGCCATCGAGGAGGGCGCGGACAGGCTCGACCACCTGGTCGGCAACCTCCTGGACATGTCCCGCCTGCAGACCGGCACGGTGACCCCGATCATCCGCGAGAGCGACCTGGACGAGGTCGTGCCCATGGCGCTGGGCGGCGTACCCGAGGACAGCGTGGAACTGGACATCCCCGAGACCCTGCCGATGGTGTACGTCGACCGGGGCCTGCTGGAGCGGGCGGTCGCGAACGTCGTGGAGAACGCGGTCAAGTACAGCCCGCCGGGGGAGCGGGTCCTGGTCTCGGCGAGTGCCCTCGCCGACCGGGTCGAGGTGCGGGTCGTGGACCGCGGGCCGGGTGTTCCGGACGAGGCCAAGGACCGCATCTTCGAGCCTTTCCAGCGGTACGGGGACGCTCCGCGGGGGGTCGGTGTCGGGCTCGGCCTCGCCGTCGCCCGGGGGTTCGCGGAGGCGGTCGGCGGGACGCTGGTCGCCGAGGACACGCCGGGGGGCGGGCTCACCATGGTGCTCGCGGTGCCGACTGCTCCGCAGCGCGGACGGTCCGGGGGGCTTGTCCTGTCGGACGGCCGCCGGTAGTGGTGGGCTGGTCGAGCATCTTCGAGCCTTTCCAGCGGTACGGGGACGCTCCGCGGGGGGTCGGTGTCGGGCTCGGCCTCGCCGTCGCCCGGGGGTTCGCGGAGGCGGTCGGCGGGACGCTGGTCGCCGAGGACACGCCGGGGGGCGGGCTCACCATGGTGCTCGCGGTGCCGACTGCTCCGCAGCGCGGACGGTCCGGGGGGCTTGTCCTGTCGGACGGCCGCCGGTAGTGGTGGGCTGGTCGCGCCCACGCGGCGGGGCCGCACATCGGCACAGCCCCGCGCCCCCGGGGAGGTGCGGTGCCGTCGGCTGCACAGTTCCCCCCGACGGCCTCAGGACTCCGGCGGCACCCTGTGCAACTCCCGCTCCAGGTGCCGCGTGTTCAGCCGCAGCCCCCAGGCGTTCCGCCGGTGTACCGCCGTCAGTTCCGCCTGCAGCGGCGACGGCGGGACCGCGAGGACGGGGCACGTGGCGTGGGCGAGGCAGTGGCGGCTGACCGACGGCCACAGTGCCCGGCGCAGCCGGCCCCGCTGTCCGGCGCCGACCACGAGCAGGTCGTCGTGGCGGTCGGCGGTCCGCACCAGCGCCGGTCCGGGGGCGCCCCGTACCACGAGCGCCTGCCCGGGCAGCCCGGTGTCCGTGCTGCCGAACACCTCGCGCAGCGCCCTGACGAGCCGCTCGCACGCCAGCCGTTCCCATTCTTCGGCCAGGGGGGTCGTGGACGGGAACCTGCGGGAGAGAGCGTCCCCCTCCGGCGGCTCCCACGCCAGCACCGGCCAGAGCTCGGCGCCCCGGCTCCTGGCCTCGTACGCGGCCCGGCCCAGGGCGGTCGCTCCGCCCAGTGAGCCGCTGACTCCCACCACGACCCGGGTGGCCGAAGGCGGGCGGTACTCGGACATCGGCTCCTCCTTGGAAATCCCTTCCATCACACCTCGCCCCGGAGCTCCCGAACAGGGCGCATGCCTGTTCCTGACGCCGTTCTGACGGCCCCTCCGCCGCCCGTGACCTGCGGCGTCAGCGTGCCGTCAAGGCCCGCCGGATCGCCGTCAGCGTCACGTCAGGGCTCGTCCCGGGAGCCCCGGAACCGGGCATACCGTCGACACCGCGCCCCGGTCCGCCTCCCCGCGTCCGGGGCATTCCAGAACCTCGCTCACTGCCTTCCGGGAGGCACCCCATGGCAGAACTCCGCTACGGCGAAGACCCCGAGCCCTCCGATCCGTTCCCGGCCGGACCCCTGTACGTTCCGGTCCGGCCGGGGCCCGCCGGGTGTGCGGCCCGGCTCTTCCGCACGCCGCTCGGCGACCGTACGGCCGTCGGCTTCACCTCCGCGCGCCGGCTGGCCGCCACCCTGGGCGCCGGCCAGGCCTGGATCCGCCTCGCCGAGCCGGCCCTGCGCGCCCTGACCGCCCCGCTGGGCGTCACCCACCTCACGGTGGACCCCCAGTTCACCGCGCCCGCTCCCGGGCCGGTGTCCGCCCCGGCACCCGCTTTCGCAGCCTGAGAGGGGAGGACGACGATGACCACGGTCCACGAACCCGCCACCGCCGCCGACCTGTTGGTGTGGCCCGCCTCCACCGCCGAACCGGTTCACGGCGACCTCACCGTGGGCGGCGTAGCGCTCGCCGAGGTCGCCGCCCGCTTCGGCACCCCCGTCTACGTCCTGGACGAGGCCGAGGTCCGCGACCGCTGCCGTACCTACCGGGACGCCTTCCCGGACGCCGAAGTCCTGTACGCGGCCAAGGCGTTCCTGTGCCGGGCCATGGCCCACTGGACGGACGAGGAGGGCCTCGGCCTGGACGTCTGCTCCGCCGGTGAACTCGAGCTCGCCGTCACCACCGGCTTTCCGCCCGAGCGGATCGTGCTGCACGGCAACGCCAAGTCCCCGCGCGACCTGGACACCGCCCTGCGCCTCGGCGTGGGCCGGATCGTCATCGACAGCCCCGCCGAGATCGCGCGGCTCGCCGCCGCCGTGGGGCCGGACGGCCACCAGAGGGTCATGGTCCGGGTCGTGCCCGGGATCAGTGCGGGCGGCCACGAGAAGATCCGCACCGGCACCGACGACCAGAAGTTCGGCCTGTCCATCGCCGACGGCCACGCCCAGCACGCCATCGCCCGCATACTCGACCAGCCACAGCTCGAACTCACCGGTCTGCACTGCCACCTGGGCTCGCAGATCACCAGCGTCAAGCCCTACCTCGTCGCCGTACGCCGCATGGTCGGGCTGATGGCCCGCCTGTACGAGCAGCACGGCCTGGTGCTGCCCGAACTCGACCTCGGCGGCGGCCACGGCATCGCCTACCGCCCCGGCGAGGCGGCGCTCGACCTCACCGCACTGGCCCGCAAGGTCCGCACCGAACTCGCCGACTCCTGCGCCACGGCCGGACTTCCCGTGCCGCGCCTGATCATCGAGCCCGGCCGGGCGATCGCGGGCCCCGCCGGGATCGCGCTGTACCGCGTGCTGTCCGTGAAGCACACGGGCGGCCAGGTCTTCGTGGCCGTGGACGGCGGCATGAGCGACAACCCGCGCCCGGCCCTGTACGGCGTCCGGTACGCACCGCGCCTGATCGGCCGGCCCGGCTCGGCGGAGCGCGCCCGGGTCACCGTGGTGGGCCGGCACTGCGAGGCGGGGGACGTCCTGGCCGCCGACGCGGAACTGCCCGCCGACACCCGCCCCGGTGACCTGCTCGCCGTCCCCGTGGCCGGCGCCTACCACCTGTCCATGGCCTCCGGCTACAACCTGGTCGGCCGCCCGCCCGTGGTCGCCGTACGCGACGGCTTCGCCCGCCTCCTGGTCCGCCGTGAGTCCCTGGAGGACATCCGGGGCCGGGATGTGGGCCTGTAGTCCGCTGCCGCCGCGCACGGGAGCAGCCCTGCCGGTGCCGGGCGGGCCGCTCGCTCCTCAGCACGGCACATCGACCGTGACCCTCGCCCCGCCCCCCCGAGTTCACGTCACCAGTGACCTGATGGCCGGAACCCTGCTCGGCGACCTGATCGGTGACTACGAACTCGCGATCAGCGGGCACTGACCCGCGGGCAGCGGGGTGGTGCGCCCTGGCCGCGGTCGCGGCCAGGGCGCACCGTCGGTTCAGCCGACGTGCAGGGTGAGGGCCGCGGTGTGCAGCCTGCCGCCGGTCTGGAACTGCAGGAACAGCCGCCAGTTCCCGGACCGGGCGAACTCGGCGTGGAAGGTCAGGGACGGCCCGCCGTGGTCGCCGTCGGCCTTCGTCTCCGGGTGGAGGTGGGCGAAGGCCTGGTCGCCCTGGTGGAAGGCGGTCAGGTGGGCGTAGGTGTCGAGGTACGGCTGGAGGTCGGTGACCGGCTTGCCGTCCTTGGTGACGGTGGCGGTCAGCTGGTGGGCCATGCCCGCCATCGGGTCGCCCTTCACCGTGACGGTGTAGCCGTCGACGGTGGCGGTGCCGGACGCCTTCGGCAGGGACGAGGTCATCTCCATGCCGGGCACCTTGACGGTGCGGCTGAGCACGAAGCCCTTGCCCTTGCCGGTGCCGTGGTCCGGGGTGAAGGAGGCGTACAGCCGCCAGGTGCCCGGCTGCAGCGCGGCCAGCGGTGCGGTCCAGGTGCCGTCCGCGGCCATGGTGGGGTGCAGGTGCTGGAAGCCGCTGAGGTCGGAGCGGATGGCGTAGAAGTGCATCCGCCTGGTCTGGTCGACGGCGAAGCCGGTGACCGGCCTGCCGTCCGGGCCGGTGATGGCGAAGCGGTAGTCGGCCGCCTTGCCGGCGGGGAGGGTGGCGGTCGTGGAGGTCATCTTGTAGCCGTCCTTGGCGGCGGCCAGACCGTTGCCGGTGGACGCGGCGCCCATGCCGGGCATCGACGCCATGTCGTCGGACGAGCCCGAGGGGGAGGGGGAGGCGCTGTGGTCCATGCCGGCCATGGCGGAGCCGTGGCCCTTTCCGGAGTCGGAGCCGGAGCCGCAGGCGGCGAGGGTCAGGGTGAGCGCCGCGGTGGCGGCGGCCGCCGCGAGGGCGCGGCGGGACGTGCGGAAACGCTGGGACATGGGGTGTCTTTCCAGGTGGGCGCCGTGAGCCGGCGCGGGTGAACGTGGAGGAGCCGTGCGGGACCGTGGCGACGGGGGCCGCCGTGTCCCGGAGGTCTCCTCACGTCCGCGCGATGCAGACCTGGAGCAGAAGGGGACGCCCGCCGGCCGGTGGACCCCGGCGACGGGTGCCGTGGGAACCCCGCCGGGCCCACGGCAGCAGGACGGCGGCCGGGATCGCGAGGGCGCTCGCGGCGATCGGGGGCGACGGCATCCCGGACCGGGGCGTCGTGGCCAGACACAACGCGCCCCGCATGGCCTCGTCCGTACGCGGAGCGTCCTTGGCGACCGCGGCCGTGGCGTGGCTGGCGGGGTGCGCGGCCGTCATCGCGGCTGCCGTTCGGCCCTTGTCCGGGGGTGCGCCCGTCATCGCGGTCGCCGGTCGTATCGCGTCCATGTGCGTGGCCGCCCGGGCAGGTGCCATGTGCGGGACGGCGGTGTCCGTGTCCGGCATGGTCCCGTGGCAGCCGCCCGCGGCCGCGGCCGGGCCGCCGTGCATGAGGAACAGCCCGAGCAGGACGGCGACCAGAAGGGAGGCCCGCACCGACTGACGGATGCGGGCCCCGGCCGTGCCGGCGGCGGGCTGCGCGAGGGTCACGGCTTCACCTTACGGGAGCGCAGGAGCGGGAACGCGGGGAGCGGGCCGAACGGGGGAGGGAGGTGGGAGAGGGCTCCGTGGGCACGTCGGCATACCACCACGGGGTACACAATCGAGGTGCTCGGTCGGCCGTCAGGAGACGCCGACCGTCCTCAGCAGGAGGTGGAAGTCGTGGGCGGCCTCCACGGTGGCGAGCGTCGCCACGGTCAGGACGGCCGCGGTCGCCGCGGTGAGCGCCGGGTGGCGGCCCAGCGGCGGAGCCAGGAGGGCGGCGACGCGGCGGGGGACCGGGCCGGCCTTGGCGAGGGGGCCGCGGCGGCCGAGGATGCCGAGGGCCGCACCGGCGACGCGGGCGAGCGCGGGCGTGCGGTGCGCGGCGAGGGCAGCCTTGCCGACCGTGCGGGCGACCCGCCTGCGGTCACCGGTCGAGGCGGCCGCGGTCTCGTCGGCCCAGCGCTCGATGGTGTAGGTGACGGCGGTGGCCAGGGGGCGCAGGAAGGGGTTGGCGGCGGCGCCGAGTTGGGCGAGGGCGACGAAGGCGTAGTGGTGGGCGGTCAGATGCGCGCGCTCGTGGGCGAGCAGGATGTCGTGCTCGGACGCGTCCAGGCGGTGCAGCATGCCGGTGGAGACGACGACCCGGCCGGGCAGCCCCGGGATCGCGAAGGCGTCGGGGGCGTCGTCGGGGACGACGACCAGGCCGTCCCGGGCGGGCATGCAGGCGGCCTCCCACGCGGCGGCGGCCAGTGAGCGGGCCCGCCGCCACAGCATGCGCGCCGCCATGAGCACGGCGCCGCCGAGCAGCAGGCCGGCGATCAGCGAGACGGACAGCGCGGCGGGGTCTTCGTGCTGTGCGGTGCCGGCGGACCAGTGGCCCAGGGCGGCGAGTTGCGGTACGCGGATCAGGCCGGCCACGGCCAGCAGGCCCAGGGAGATCGTGCTCGCCGCGCCCAGGACCAGGGCCGAGGCGGTGAGCAGCCAGGTGGCGAGCCGGGGTTCGCAGCGTTCGGCCAGCGGGCGGGCGCCGAACGGGGCGACGAGCGAGAGCAGCAGCGGCAGATAGACGGCGACGTGCATTCCGGGCGGACCCTTCCTGTGCCTGCCGGACCTACTGGCCGGGGTGCTGGTCGGGGCCGAGCAGCTGGCGCAGCAACTCGGCGTCGGTGTGGGACAGTTCGTCGGCGAAGCGGGCGAGGACGGCCTCGCGGTCGGGGCGCTCCTCCAGCACGGTGCGCATCCGGCGGGCGGCGAAGCCGGCGTCGTCGGTGACGGGGGCGTAGGCGTAGGCCCTGCCGCGGGGGGCGCGGCTGAGCAGGCCCTTGCCGTGCATGCGGGTGAGGATCGTCACCACGCTGCTGTAGGTCAGCTCGCCCCCGAGCCGCTCGGCGACCTCCCCGGGGGTCAGCGCGTCCTCGGCCCGCTGCAGCAGGCAGAGGAACTCGGCCTCGCGCACTCCGTTGGCCCGCCTGGGGCCGCGTCCCCGTGTGTGGGCGCTCATCGGTCTGTCGTTCTCCCGCTCATCTTCTGCGGTCGCGCAGAACTTCTACGGCCGTGTAAATGCCGCCGTCGCCCGAGTGTGCCATGCGCCCCTGCCCCGGGGACAGGCGGGACGGCGGACGGCGGGGACGACCGGTCCGCCTCCGGATGCCGCGGCCGTGCGCGGCCACGTACACCTGGCAGCCGGTCGGCGGTCGGAGCGGCGGCCGCCCCTGCGGCCGCACTCGACGACGGCCGGGGTTCAGCTCAGTTCGGTGGTGAGCTGGACCAGGCAGGTGGCGTACTGCGTCAGCATGAACGCGCGGTAGGGCAGCCGGCTGCGGCTACGGGGGGCGTCCGAGGAGGTGGTGCGCACCAGGTGGGCCGTCACCAGCGCCCCGGCCGACAGGATCACGGCGGAGACGAGCAGCGACGGTACGACGGCGGCGGCGGTCGTCAGGTAGGCGAGCCCGAGCGCCACGGGGTTGAGCGCGCAGACGACCCTCGCCCGCCGCTCGCCCCAGCGGATCAGCGCCGTGCGCCGCCCGGCCGCGGCGTCTCCGCGCACGTCGGACAGGTCCTTGACCAGGGCTCCGACCGCCCCCATCCACAGGGTCAGCGCGCCGCCGAAGACGATCACGGGGAGGGCGTCCGTCCGGCCGCCCGCGGTCGTCCAGCCGGCGGCGAAGGTCAGCCCGCCGAGCAGCAGGACGGCGGCGAGGGTGGTGGACGTGGACACCGCGCACGCCCACAGGGAAGTACGACGGGAATCCTTGGAAGCGGAAACCGTCCCGCGTCCGTGCCCGGCTCCTAGTCTCCTTGGGTCATCTGCGCCATCACGGAACTCATCGCACCCACAAGGACAAGGAGTTGGCGTTGGCCTGGACGGATGTGGGGATCCGCCATCTGCGAGCCTTCCTCGCGGTCTCCGAATCGCTCAGCTTCACCCAGGCTGCCGCGACGCTCGGGACCACTCAACCCAGTCTCACGCGGAGCATCGTCCGCCTCGAACAGGCGATGAACGTCCGCCTGCTGGACCGCACGACCAGGATGGTACGGCTCAGCCCCGCCGGCCAGGAACTGCGCGCCGAGCTGCACGAACTCATCCCTCGTCTCGAACTCGCGCTGTCCCGCCACACCGACGACGCCGTGCTGCGGCTGGGATTCACCTGGCTGCTGCCCGACGGCTGGGTGCAGGAGGCCATGGCGCGGTTCGAGTCGGAGACCGGCGTTCCCGTCTCGCTGGTGCGCAACGACGAGCGGCTGGCCGGGGTCGGCCACGGTGTCGTCGACGTGGCACTGCTGCGGGGCGACGCCGGCACGCCGGGCATGCGGGTGGTGCGGCTCGGGGAGGAGGGCCAGGTCGCGGCGGTGCCGGTCGGTTCGCTCCTGGCCCGGCGGAAGCGGCTGGCCTGGGCCGAACTCGCCGAGCAGCCGCTGGTGATGAACACGGTGAGCGGCATCATCACCACGGAGGACTGGCCGGAGGACAACCGTCCGTCGGCGACGGTCTCCTGCAGCAATTTCGACGAGTGGCTCGAACTCGTCGCGGCGGGCCGGGGCATCGGGGTGGCCCCCGAGCTGGTGCTGCGCCGCCGGCTGCACCCCGCCGTGCGGTTCATCCCGCTCTACGGCGCGCCGACGGTGCCCTTGTCGCTCGTCCACCCCGTGCAGGGAGCCGATCCGCTCGCGCGGCGGTTCGTCGACGTGGCCGGCCGCGCCTTCGCCGACCACCACCGTCCCCCGTCCTCCCGTCTCCCCGCCCGCCGTCTCGCCGCGCGCCCGGCCGCGGCGGCCTGACTCGATCGCGAGGACGACAAGCCCATGTCAGACCTCATCGCCGGGCCCCTGTCCCCGAACGGTGCCCCGCCCGGCTCCACCCTGCTCGTGAGTGTCTTCGGCCGGGACCAGGCCGACATGGCGGCAAGCCTGTTCAGCAGTCTGGCCGCGTTCGGGACCACCGTCATGGACCTCGAGAAGGTGCGTACCCGCGAGCACGTCGCCCTGTCCGCCCGCGTCCTGACCGTACGGACGGACGCCGAGGGCCTGCTGCGCACCGCCGTACGGGACTGGGCGGCGGCACGTGAGCTGTACGCCGAAGTGTCCTCCGGCCACGGGAGTCCGCCATCGCTGCGGACGTCACGGTGCCGCGCCACCGTAGTGGCCCAGCGGCTCAGCGCGAGCACCGCGGCCGCGATCTGCCGCCGGATCACCGACGCGGGCGGCCGTCTCGACCGCATCACCCCGCTGACCGGGGCCGCCACCGCACCCGTGTCCGCGGTCGAGTTCGTCGTGTCCGGCACGGACACGGGCACGCTGCGCGCCGCACTGTCCCCCTTCGCCGGTCAGGAGGGCACGGGTCTGTCCGTCGAGCGCATGGAGCACACGACGGCCGGTCCGCGCTCCCCCCACGACCGCCGTCTCGTCGTACTGGACGTCGACTCGACACTCATCCAGGACGAGGTCGTCGATCTCTTCGCCCGCCACGCGGGATGCGGCCCGCAGGTCGCGGAGGTGACCGAGGCGGCCATGCGCGGAGAGCTCGACTTCGCCCAGTCACTGCGTGCGCGAGTGGCCCTCCTCGCCGGTCTCGACGCCTCGGTGGTGGACCAGGTGCGCTCCGAGGTACGGCTGACGCCCGGCGCCCGCACCCTGGTGCGCAGCCTGCGGCGGCTCGGCCACCGGGTCGGTGTGGTGTCCGGCGGCTTCACGCAGGTGACCGATCACCTCACGGAACTCCTGGACCTCGACTTCGCCGCCGCCAACACCCTTGAGGTCGCGGACGGGAGGTTCACCGGGCGGCTGGTCGGTGACATCGTCGACCGTGCGGCCAAGGCACGTCTGCTGCGGCGCTACGCCCACGAGGCCCGCATCCCGCTGTCCCGCACCGTGGCGATCAGGAGTTCCGGCGACAGTGATTCGGGGGCGGAGTGCAGCCAGCCGGTGAGCGTCGGTTGCAGTCGTCAGGCGTGGGCGCCTTCCAGCAGCCCTTTCAATGCGGCCAGATCCTTGACGTTGGCCCGCCGCACAGCCGCAGCCATCATCGGTGCGCTCACTTTGGCAAGGCCGGACGGCTCGCCGCGGTTGCGCAGCGTCATCCGGGTGTGGTCAGCGTCCACCGGCTGCCAGGTGTAGGTCGTCTCCATGGGAAACGGCCCCTGCGCGGTGCGCATCACGAGTCGTTCGGAGGAGTGCTCGACGACCTCGTACGTGTAGGTCAGGGTGCGCCCCAGGAAGCGGGCGACGAAGTCGAGCTTCGAGCCCACGGCGAGCGGCGGTGACGTCCGCCAGCGAACCGAGACGATGTTGGCGTACCAGTTGGGCGCGTTGGTCGGATCCCCGGCGTAGGCGGCGACCTCCGCACAGGGACGGGCGATCACGGTCTCGGTGAGGACATCGACGGCCATGACCTCAACGCTATCCCGGCACGGTCCACCGGGCCCTGATCCGCAACGGCCTCGTCGAGCCGCAAGCGCGCAGGCCGCGCCGGTCGGATGACCGGGCCGCCGTACCGCTCACCTGCGCCGATGGTCCGCAGACGGGGACGCTGTCGGCGCGGCCTGAGCTGCGCCGGGCAGCATGGCCGGCACGCGCCGGTACGCTGCGCAGGCGGGGCAGTGTCCAGGCGATGGGGGAGGGGCAATGAAGATCAAGGACCCGGAGTACCCGGCTGCGGTCGAAGCGGCCGTGGAGATCCTGCGGAAGCGGGCCCGGCAGGGGCAGACCATCACGTACGGGGAGCTGAGCGCCGAGTTGGCGGCACAGGGCTTCGACTCCGTCCCGCCTCACCGCGGAGTCATGACCTACCTGCTCAAGGATGTCTGCCTCCACCGCAACGAGGACGGACGAGCACCGATGCTCTCCGCGATCGTGGTGAACAAGGCCAGCCGGGAGCCATCCGACCAGTTCTCCGGCCTTGCCCGAAGCCTGCCCTTCTCCCGGCCGGCCAACTGGAACTGGCGGGACGAACAGCAGCAGGTGTTCGCCCAGCACAGCGAGGAATGACGTCGGTCCTCGACACCCGCTCGAGGAGTTCGATCCTGGCCTGCTCCTGCTCCTGCTCCTGCTCCTGCTCCTGCCCCGATCGCCGGGCGGCGGCCCGTCCGGGGAAATCCCTCGGGCGGGCCGCCGGTGTGGCAGCGGGAGGTGGTGGCCTTCAGCTCACGGCGTACGCGTTGTACACCGTGGTCGTCGAGCTGTCGCCGTGGGTGTCGGTGACCGTCGAGCGCAGGCCGACGCGGCCGGAGGCCGGGTTGTGGACGGCGATGGTCCAGTTGCCGCCGGACGGCTTCGCGGTGGTGGCGTGCCAGGTGGTGCCGTTGTCGGTGGTGTACCAGGCGTGCACGGACTTCACGCTGTCCGACAGCTGGCTCACTGTGCCGTCGTCGGTGCCGTTGCGCTGCATGCCGAGGACGACGGTCGTGATTGACCCAGGGGCCGCCTGGTTCCTGGTGTTCAGGGCGTCGGGCCAGAACCGGGTGATGTAGTCCCGGATCTGGTCGTTCTTGCTGGGGTCCGCGTAGAAGTGCAGGGTGAGGCTGGACGTGGTCGACAGCGAACCGGACGGCAGGGTGCGTCGGCCGACTTCACTGACGGTGTACCAGCCCGCCTCGGGGATCCGCGGATGCGCGTCGATGCCGTCCGAGTGGGCGTAGGTGTGCGAGTAGAGCGTCCTGCCCGCGTGGGTCAGCGTCACGGTGCCGGTGCCCAGCGTTCCGCCATCCGGGAGGGTCGGGTCTGCGAACGGGTTGATGGACCCGAAGTACAGCTGGTGGTACCAGGTGTTGGGCAGCCGTCCGCCGGGGCCCCAGACCGCGTGGCCGAGGGTCAGCGAGGTCGTCCTGCCGGCCACGTAGTTGTGGAACCCGTCGAAGACGAAGTCGTGGCTCTGCTGGCCCACCTCCCATTGGCCGGGCGGGAGGTGAGCGGTGAAGTAGTTGGGCAGCTCCCGCTGGAACTGGAGTGAGTTCGTGGACATCGAGCAGCTGTCGGTGCTCGTCGTCGCCTGGTAGTCGAACGAGAACCGCGCCTGTCCGCTGTCGGGGCCCGAACGGGCGGACACCTTCAGGGCCGTCAGCCCGGACTGCTTGAGCGTCGCCGACATCCCGGACGGCACGCCGCCCGTGTGCGTGGCGGACGCCAGCCAGAAGTCCCCGCCGGTCGCCGACTGCGGCTGGTACGTGGTGCCGTAGGACAGCTCGTACGCCCTGCTGCTCGTCGGGATGACGTACAGGTCACCCGCCGGCGCCGACGTGCCCATGTTCGCCGGGCCGTTGTCGGAGGTGCAGACGTACGCGCTGACCGTGTGGTCGTATCCGGTGCCCGGGTTCGGGCTGAGCGAGACATTGACCGGGCGGCCCTGCCGGGCGTCGAACGTGGTCTTCGTGGACCCGGAGACCGTCACACTGTGACCGCCGACGGTGGCACGCTCGTCTCCGGCATCACCGAAAGACGTGACGAGCTCGTAGCTGCCGTCGGGCAGCGACGTCGCCTTGTTGCTTTCGATGATGCGGAAGTCGAACGTTTTCGGGTTGAAGACCTCCACTTGGGCGTAGACCGGTTTGCCGCTCCGGTCCAGCGTCGTGACGGTGAGTGACCCGGTGGCCGCCGACGCCGTCGAGGCGCCGGCCAGGAGAAGTGACGCGAGTACGGTGACGACACTCGCGGCTGCTGTGATTCGCCGCATCGAACCCCCCTAGGTGCGCGACAAAAACGAGTCACCGTAGCGCACGGGGGACACATGGCCCTCACCGGCCTCCCACCGGCGAGCGCCGAGCCCGCTCCCCGGCTCGCACCGCGCACCTGCGCCTCCGCCCCCACGAGCCGACCAGCGCACTGAGGGCAGGCGTGCGGTTCTTCGCTCGAGGTGGCGCGCCGCGTACCCGGGCGTGCGTAAGCGCCTCCGAGCAGTGGGTCCAAGGTCGCATCGCGCAGCTTGTCGGGCACAGCAGTCAGGCGACCATGGAGGCGGTCTACCGGAAGCAGCTCCGGCCGGTCATCACCGAGGGCGCGGAAGCCATGGACGTGATCTTTGCCCAGCGGCGCCAGGCGACCGCCTACGAGGCTTGATCGGAAGTCTTTGGCCCCCTGTTTGGCCCCCCGAGCACGTCAGAGGCCGCATACCAATCTTGGTATGCGGCCTCTGACCAGCGTCGGGGTGGCGGGATTTGAACCCACGACCTCTTCGTCCCGAACGAAGCGCGCTGCCAAGCTGCGCTACACCCCGATGTCGCTGCTCTCGCGGCGACGACGTTTACTTTAGCCCACCGGTGGCTGTAGACGAAATCCGGTTTAGACGCGGCGGCGGACCGGGGTCGGGCGGGTGTGGTCCAGGGCCACGAGGAGGACGGCCAGGGCGTACATCGCGAGGCCCAGCAGGAGGGCGTTCGCCAGGGTGCTGCGGTAGCCGTGGGTGGCCGCGTCCAGGAAGGGGTAGAGGTAGCGGGAGGGGTTCGTGGGGGCGAGGAAGGCCCCTCGGATCAGGTAGAAGGCCAGGTAGGCCAGGGGGTACAGGAGCCAGGTGGCCGCCTGGCGGAGGTGCAGGCGGGCCGAGGGCGTCAGCAGCAGCCAGTCCAGCACGGCCGCCGCCGGTACCAGCGTGTGGAGGATCTGGAGGGTCGCCCACTGGCCGTGCCAGCGCACCGGGGCCGTCGTCGCGCCGGTCATGGAGAACGGGGGCGTCGTGTGGGCCAGCAGCAGGTGGTAGACGAGGGCCGAGATCACGGCGTAGAGGAGTATGGCGCCTGTCACAGAGGAGGGGAGGGGGCGGCGGGCGCGCAGGGCCCGTGATGCCGACAGGAGCATGACGACGGCCAGCAGGAGGCCGGCCTGGACGCCGAAGTAGCTCAGGATGCGGGCCGGGGTACCGAGCAGGAGCTCCAGGGCCACGCCCCCTGCCGCCGCCAGGGCGGTCAGGAGGCGGAAGAGCGCGACCATGGGGCGGCGGACCGGCGCCACCACGGCCGTGGCCGGGACCGGGGAGGGCAGCAGCAGGGGCGTGGCCGGGACCGCGGGCAGGTCCGGGATCTCCCTGGGTATCGGGGCGGTCATGCCCTCACGCTAGGAGCGGGGGAGGGGCGGGGCCATGTGGCGTAGTCCGGGTGGGTTACGACCCGATGGGGATACGACCGCGGTGGGTTACGACCGCAGGCGGGTTACGAGCCCGGTGGGTTACGAGCCCGGTGGGTTACGAGCCCGGTGGGTTACGACCCGATGGGGATACGACCGCGGTCGGGTACACCCCCGAGTGCAGTACACCCGAGTGGTACCGAGGCATCTCCGGGTGCCCGAGTGGTGTGCGACCGGCCCGGCTCCTCTATCGCTCCACCAGCGTCAGCAGCGTCGCCTCCGGCGGGCACGCGAAGCGGACCGGGGTGTAGCGGTTGGTGCCGCAGCCCGCCGAGACGTGGAGGTAGGAGGTGTGGCCGTCCGCCGTGTGGGTGGACAGGCCCTTCACCCGGTCCGTGTCCAGGTCGCAGTTGGTGACCAGCGCGCCGTAGAAGGGGATGCACAGCTGGCCGCCGTGCGTGTGGCCGGCCAGGACCAGCGGGTAGCCGTCCGCCGCGTACGCGTCCAGCACTCGCAGGTACGGCGCGTGCACCACGCCCATCGAGAAGTCGTACGTCGCCGAGGGGCCGCCGGCCACCCGTGCGTAGCGGTCGCGCTTGATGTGCGGGTCGTCGAGGCCCGTCAGCTCGATCGACACGCCCTCGACCTTCAGGACACCCCGGGTGTTCGTCAGGTTCAGCCAGCCCGCCCCGTCGAAGCCGTCGCGCAGGTCCTCCCACGGGTTGTGGACGACGCCGACCGCCGGCGGGTTGCCGTTCAGGCCGTGCCGACCGCTCGTCTTCTCCAGCAAGTAGCGGGCGGGGTTGCGGAGTCGGGGGCCGTAGTAGTCGTTGGAGCCGAAGACGTACGCGCCCGGGAACTCCATCAGGGGGCCCAGGGCGTCCATGACCTCGGGGACCCCTTCCGGGTCCGACAGGTTGTCGCCCGTGTTGATCACGAAGTCCGGGCGCAGGCCCGCCAGCGACCGCAGCCACCGCTGCTTCTTGCGCTGGCCGCTCACCATGTGGATGTCGGAGACCTGGAGTACGCGCAGCGGACGCATACCCGGCGGGAGGACGGGGACCGTCACCCGTCGCAGGCGGAAGGAGCGGGCCTCGAAGCCCGCCGCGTACGCCAGACCGGCGGCGCCTGCCGCCATGATTCCCAGGGGTACTCCGTATCGCGCGCGCATACGTCCATCGTGTCAGACGCGCAGACACCGACGAGACCCGATGCCTGTCGGTCGACGGGCGTTCCCCTTAAATCAACGGGCGTTTACCGCAGCACACCTGCGACAATCGGTCCCATGACCACCACGCTCAAGTCGAAGCTGCACGACGACCTCAACGCCGCGATCAAGGGGCGCGACGAGCTCCGCTCCTCGACGCTCCGGCTGACGCTGGCCGCGATCACCAAGGAGGAGGTCGCGGGCAAGGAGAAGCGGGAGCTCTCCGACGACGAGGTTCTCAAGGTGATCACCCGCGAGGCGAAGAAGCGCCGGGAGGCCGCGGAGGCGTTCGCGCAGGGCGGACGCGCCGAGCAGGCCGAGCGGGAGAAGGCGGAGGGCGACGTGCTCGCCGAGTACCTGCCCAAGCAGCTGTCCGACGACGAACTGAACGCGATCGTCGCCCAGGCCGTGGAAGAGGCCAGGGCGGCCGGCGCCGAGGGACCGCGGGCCATGGGCGCCGTCATGAAGATCGTGAACCCCAAGGTGGCCGGCCAGGCAGAGGGCGGCCGCGTGGCCGCGGCGGTGAAGAAGCTGCTCCAGGGCTGACCCGACCCCGGGCGCCACGTGCAGATGTGCCCCGGGCGCCAAGGGCGGACATGTCCCGGGGCACCCCGGGGCCACTACGGGCAGATATGTCCTGGGCTCCACGGGGCGATATGTACGGCGGCGGGGGGGGGCGCCCCCCCCGGCGGGCCCCGGGCGGCCGCCGCCCGGGGGCGCCCCCACACCGACGGTACC